>NZ_RZSA01001138.1:0-1926 GCF_003998075.1 Mesorhizobium sp. M2A.F.Ca.ET.037.01.1.1
ATCTCGCAGGCCAAGCTATTCTCCGGCGCCTCGACCTCGTTCGGCGCCGCGCCCAACGCCAATGTCAGCCTGGTCGACGCGGCGATGCCCGGTATGCTGCCGGTCATCAACGAGGAATGCGTCAAGCAGGCTATCCGCACGGGGCTCGGCCTCAAGGCCGCGATCAACCACAAGTCGGTCTTCGACCGGAAGAACTATTTCTATCCGGACCTGCCGCAGGGCTATCAGATCTCGCAGTTCAAGCAGCCGATCGTCGGCGAGGGCAAGGTAATCGTCTCCGTCGGTCCCGACCGCCAGGGCGAGTTCGAGGATATCGAGGTCGGTATCGAGCGCCTGCACCTGGAACAGGACGCCGGCAAGTCGATGCACGACCAGCACCCGACCATGTCCTATGTCGACCTCAACCGCTCCGGCGTGGCGCTGATGGAGATCGTCTCCAAGCCCGACATTCGCTCGGCCGACGAGGCCAAGGCCTATGTCACCAAGCTGCGTTCGATCATGCGCTATCTCGGCACATGCGACGGCAACATGGACGAGGGCTCGCTGCGCGCCGACGTCAACGTCTCGGTGCGCCGTCCGGGCGGCGCGTTCGGCACGCGTTGCGAGATCAAGAACATGAATTCGATCCGCTTCATCGGCCAGGCCATCGAATATGAGGCGCGCCGCCAGATCGCCATTCTGGAAGACGGCGGCAAGATCGACCAGGAGACGCGCCTGTTCGATCCGAACAAGGGCGAGACGCGCTCGATGCGCTCCAAGGAAGAAGCGCACGACTATCGCTATTTCCCAGATCCCGACCTTTTGCCGTTGGAGTTCGACCAGGCCTATGTCGATGCGCTCGCCAAGGACCTGCCGGAACTGCCCGACGACAAAAAGGCTCGGCTGGTCGATGTGCTTGGACTGTCCGCCTATGACGCCTCGGTGCTGGTTTCGGAAAAGCCGATCGCCGACTATTTCGAGAAGGTTGCCGCCGGGCGCGACGGCAAGCTCGCCGCCAACTGGGTCATCAACGATCTCCTTGGGCAGCTGAACAAGGCCGGCAAAGACATTGAAAATGCTCCGGTTTCGCCTGAGCAGCTGGGCGCCGTGCTCGACCTGATCAAGGAAGGCACCATTTCAGGCAAGATCGCCAAGGACCTGTTCGAGATCGTCTGGAACGAAGGTGGCGACCCGCGCCAGCTCGTCGAGAGCCGCGGCATGAAGCAGGTCACCGATACCGGCGCCATCGAGAAGGCCGTCGACGAGGTCATCGCCGCCAATCCGGACAAGGCCGAGCAGGCGCGCGCCAAGCCGACCATGGCCGGCTGGTTCGTTGGCCAGGTCATGAAGGCGACCGGCGGCAAGGCCAACCCGCAGGCGGTCAACGACCTCGTCAAGGCCAAGCTGGGCATCGAATAGAGCGATGTTCGTCCGCACCGCCAGCGAGCGCGATCTTGTTGCGGTCCGCGCGCTGCTGGTCGAGACCTGGCATGCGACCTATGACGCCATCTATGGCGCCGAGCGGGTTACGGCGATCACCGACGACTGGCATTCGATCACCTCGCTCAAGACGCGGCTGACGCGTCCGAATTCCGAGTTCCTGGTTGCTGACGACGGCAAGCGGCTCGGCGGCATGGCGTTCGCCGCCGCCACCACCGACCCGAAGATCGTCCTTCTGAACCAGCTCTATGTGCATCCGGCCTGCCAGCGGCAGGGGATCGGCCAGTCGCTGCTCGACGAAGTCGAGGCCAGTTTTCCGGAGATGGATACGCTGCGCCTCGAAGTCGAGGAAGCAAATGCCGTGGCGATCGCCTTCTACCAGGCGAACGGGTTCCGCCAGGCGGGCAGGACCGCCGATTGCGGCGGCAGTTCGGGATTGCCCGCGCTCATCATGGAAAAGCGGCTCGGCTAGATCGACGACGCCTCCAGTCGATGTATCTTATATGC
>NZ_RZSA01001139.1:0-1915 GCF_003998075.1 Mesorhizobium sp. M2A.F.Ca.ET.037.01.1.1
ACGCGACGCGAGGCGTCTACGCCGCGCGGGGCGCAGCCGCCCCACCCGGCGTAGACGCCTCGCGTCGCGTTGAGGCCGAAGGTGGCGCTGCCGGGGCGGCCGATCTCGGGCGCTTCCCAGGAATTGGTGGCGCGAGTGACATCGCCGCCGCGATAGGCCGGGTCTTCCGCGCGCGCCTTGTACTTGTAGCAGACCTGGCGGCGGCCTTGGTCTTCCAGCCTCGTCTGCCACATGAAATTGCCGGCAAAGCGCGCCGCGTGCCCGCCGCCGGTCACATAGTTGTCGACAGCGTCGCGCATTTCCCAGGTCCAGTATTCGTCATGGCCGACGAAGACGACGCAGTCATAGCCGTCGAGGATTTCGGGCGAGAAATGCAGCTCGTGCTGGCTGGCGAGATCGACCAGGTAGCCGGCGCGTTCGGCGAAGCGGAAGAAATGGCTGTCATAGCTTGCCCAGCCGGACGATGCGTATTTCTTCGAATGCCCGGTGGCAAAAGCCCACTCCATGTGTGGATAGCGCGGCACGGTCTTCGGCGGCACGGCGACTTCGAGCGGCACGCGCGGCGCGTCCTTTGGCAGCACGACGAAGCCGCGGCACCAGGGGCGCTCAATCGACACCGTCGTTGCGTACTGGTCGCGGTTCGGACCGGTGATGCCCTGATAGTGGTTCGAGCCGCCCCAGGTGTTGTACGCGGTCCAGGTGCCGGTCGCGGCGACCTGCAGCAGGCGGCCCGGCTTGCGGCCGGGCTGGGGCGCGACGATGAAGAGATGGTGGCTGCGGATCGGATTGCCGTCGCGGCCTTCGGCAAGAAGCGCGATGCGATAGGCGCCCGACGGCCAGTCGTCGCCGACGCGGAATTCGAACGACGCCTCCCAGCCGCAACCTTCGACCGAGCATTGGTCGGGCGTATCTTGCCAGCGCGCCGACAGGCCTGCTCCCTCGAAGACCTTGGTCTCGGCGGCTCCGTCGCGGATGACGGCGATGCTGAATTGCGGCGCGGTCGAGCTGACATGGAGCGCCACCGTCTCGCCGGGGCAGTAGGAAAACCGGTCGCTGTAGCCCCAGATCTCACCGCGCTCACCGTCCATCCCCGGCCATTCATAATAATGGCCGCGCACCGCCTCGCGGCGCTGCTCGGGCGTCAGCCCGAAATCGGGAAATTCGGTGGGCAATTGCATCAAGCTGGACCTGAGATCACGAAGCCGTCATTGAGACCATCGGCCGGCCAAGCGTCAAATGGAAAGCATCGGGCCAGCAGGTACCCGCGTTTGTCGATATCCGGCAAACGGATTATTCATTGGGCGTTGTTCAGTGCCAGGGAGCCGACATGCTGCGTGTGCAAAAGGTCAAGGTCGACGACATCTACGTGCCGACGGCGCGGCGCAAGACGCTGCATCCCGAGACCGTGCGCCATCTCGCCGAGGATATTCTCGAGAACGGCATGAAGACGCCGATCCAGGTGCGGCACGACGGCAAGCGCCACATCCTGGTCGAGGGACTGCACAGGCTCGAAGCCGCCAAATGGCTGGGCGAGACCATGATCGACGCCTATCTCGTCCAGGCCAAGCGCCACTAAGGTGTGTCGATATTCAGGTGATGCCGGCCTGCAAACGGCGGCTTCCTGCGCTTCCGGTGCTCACGTACTTTAAGTACGCTCCGCTCCGGTTCTCGGAATCCACCATTTTCGACTCGGCCTGACCTGAATCTCAACACACCTCAACCGGCTGCGGTCTCTAAGGATTGCCGATCTACGAAGCCTTGGCCCGCCGCGGCTGGCGCAGATGCCTGACTCCGCTCATTTCGACGAATTTCGTCGCCGTGTCCCAGAGATAGTCGCCATAAAGGAACGGCTCGAAGGGCTCGGCGCCCTCGAGCGGCAGCGGCGCGATCTCGGCGTCGACGCGTGGCTCATAGA
>NZ_RZSA01000113.1:0-10389 GCF_003998075.1 Mesorhizobium sp. M2A.F.Ca.ET.037.01.1.1
GGTGGATGGCGACGCGATCGATGTTGTCGCGGATCGTTTTGTAATTGCGCTGTTCCAGATAGGCAGGCAGTGCCGCCTCGCCGGGCTGCGGATAGCGGCGGGCAAAGGCCTGCCAGGCGAAGTAGTTGTTCTTCAGCGGGAAATCGCAGGCGAGCTTTTCGAGCCGAGCCTTCAAGACGCTCGCCATCGAGCCGTCGCCGGAGGTGATCAGCGAATCGTACTGCGCCGGCGGGATGCCGAGGCCGAACAGCGAAGCCTTACGCGAGGTCGCCCAGCGCAGCAGCCTCTTGTCGAAGACGGGCGCCAGTTCCTCGTTGAAGAAGCGGCGCTGCTCGCCGATATTCTGCGCCTTCATGATGCCGGTCGGGTCGACACCAAACAGCTTGCCGACGCGATGGCCCATGGCGATAAAGAGCCCGAGCAGGCCGGTCTGGTAGAAGTTGCGGTCGAAGACCGAGATGCGGCGGCGGCCGCGCCAGTTGCGGCGCTCCCAGTAGTGGCGGCTGACCGCATCGAGATGCGGTGCGATGAAGCGATCATAGGCATCGGAATTGTGGCTGGTGTCGGCTGCGCCGAAGAAGCGGAACAGGTCGCCTTGCGACGGCAGATGGCGCACCGCTTCCAGCTTCATGCGGTTGAGCGCGATGTGCGCGGCATTGAGATCGACGGCGTCGATCTTGGCCGGCGACCGGGTCAGGTAGGCCAGAATGTTACAGCCGCCCGAGGCGATAGTGACGACGCGATGACCGGCGCCGAGCTGCATGGCGTCCATGTCGACATCCGGGTCTTCCCAGATCTGCGGATAGACCAGACCGGAGAACAGGAAGGCGAAGAGCCGCTCGGAAATGCCGTCCTTCGACAATGCGCGGTTCTGGTAGACGGCCTTTCCGACTTCCTTGCCTCGACGATAAACGAGTTCTCCGGATACGTCCGACATGGAAAGGTGATTCCCCGTTTGCGTTGGCGCAAGCGGGTAGCGCAGCGTCATGACAGGCAGGTGACAGCCTGTTGACGGCAGGCTGTCACGAATTCTTACGCGCTTCCGAAGCCTCCAGGTGTCGGCGTGGTGACGATGACGGCTTCGCCGGCATCGAGCGTGGTCTGGTCGCAGGCCTTGAGGATGTCGACCGAGCCGTCATTGCGCCTGACCTTGGTCGAGCCCGACTCGCCGTCGCCGCCGCCGTCGAGACCCTGGGGCGGCCGGCTTCGATGCGAGGACAGGATCGCGCATTCCATCTTCTCGAGAAAACGGATTGTGCGCCTGGTGCCGTCGCCGGCATTCCACTTGCCCTTGCCGCCGGAACCCTCGCGGATGTGGAAGTCTTCCAACACGACGGGGAAGCGCAGTTCCAGCACTTCCGGATCGGTGAGGCGCGAGTTGGTCATGTGGGTGTGAACGCCGGAGGTGCCGGCAAAACCGCGGCCCGAATTCATCCGGCCGGCCGGTGAGCCGGAGCAGATCGTCTCGTAATACTGGTATTTCTTGTTGCCGAAGGTGAGGTTGTTCATCGTGCCTTGCGCATTGGCCATGGCGCCTATCGCGCCGAACAGCGCGTTGGTGACATGCTGCGAGGTCTCGACATTGCCGGCGACGACGGCGGCGGGGTAGGCTGGCTTCAACATCGAGCCGTCGGGGATGACGATGTTGATCGGCCTGAGGCACCCGGCATTCATCGGGATCATGTCCTCGACCATGACGCGGAAGGCATAGAGTACGGCTGCGCGCGCCACCGGCTCCGGCGCGTTGAAATTGTTCTCCATGACAGGCGAGGTGCCGGTGAAATCGACGGTCGCCTCGCGCTTTTTCCGGTCGACGGTGATCTTCACCCTGATCACTTGGCCGCTGTCGGTCGGGTATTCGTAAGCGGCGCTGTCGGGAAGCCGCTCGATCACGCGGCGCACGCTCTCGGCGGCATTGTCCTGGACATGGCCCATATAGGCCTCGACGACATCGAGGCCGAAATGCGCGACCATCTTGCGCAGTTCCGCCACACCCTTTTCGTTGGCGGCGATCTGCGCCTTGAGATCGGCGATGTTCTGGGCAGGATTGCGCGCGGGGTAGGGATGGTCGGTCAGCAGTGCCTCCAGCTCCGTCTCGCGGAAGCGGCCGCGATCGACGATGCGGAAATTGTCGAACAGCACGCCTTCCTCATCGACCGTTGTCGCGAGCGGCGTCATCGAGCCGGGTGCGGTGCCGCCGACATCGGCGTGATGGCCGCGAGAGGCCGCCCAGAACAGGATCTCGCTCTGGGCATCGTCGAAGACAGGCGTCACCACCGTGATGTCGGGCAGATGCGTGCCGCCATTGTACGGCGCGTTGAGCGCGAAGACGTCGCCGGGATGGATGTCGCCGGAATTCAGGCGGATGACGGTTTCGACGGAACGGTCCATCGAGCCCAGATGCACCGGCATGTGCGGCGCGTTGGCGACCAGCGCGCCATGGCGGTCGAACACGGCGCAGGAAAAATCGAGCCGCTCCTTGATGTTCACCGAATAGGCGGTGTTCTGCAGCGTCACGCCCATTTGCTCGGCGATCGACATGAAGAGGTTGTTGAACACCTCCAGCATCACAGGATCGGCCTCGGTGCCGAGCGCCGCGGCACGCGCTTTCCGTTCCGTGCGGCGGATCACGACGTGGTTGAGACCGGTGATTTCGGCCCGCCAGCCGGGCTCGACGACGATGGTCTGGTTCGGCTCGATGATCAGCGCGGGGCCGGCGACCGTGTTGGATGGCCTCAGGTTTTCACGGCGATAGACGCCGGCCTCGTGCCAGCGGCCCTCGGTATAGATGCGCCGGCTTTCCGAAGGCTTGGGCTCGACTCCTGCCGCTCCGTCAGGGGCGGAGGTTTCAGCCTTGTCCTGTCGAGCGGCCTCCATGCCTTCGACGGCGACGGTTTCTACGACGATCGGCTTGTCGTCATAGATGAACCCGAACTGCGCCCTGTGCGCGGCCCCGAAATCGCTTCTGGCGCGGAAGATCGAGCCATGCTCGAAATTCACCGGCAGGGCCGTGTCGGTGCCGTCGTAGCGGACATGCAGCACGGGCCTCGTCGAAAGCGCCTCCTCGGCAATGCCCTGTTCGCCGAGTTCGGCGACGACCTCGCTGCGCAAGGCTGCGATGAGCGCCTCGATTGCGGTGCGCGATTCCTCGGCAAGCGGCTGCAGCAGGCCCTGCTGGCGCGAGGCGAAGACCGACGAGAGGCCGATGCCGTAAGCGGAAAGCAGGCCGGAAAAGGGATGGATCAGCACCGCTTCCATGCCGAGCGCGTCGGCGACAAGGCAGGCGTGCTGGCCGCCGGCGCCGCCAAAGCAGTTCAAGAGATATTCCGTGACATCGTAGCCGCGCTGCACCGAGATCTTCTTGATGGCGTTGGCCATGTTCTCGACGGCGATGGTGACAAAGCCTTCGGCGACCGCCTCGGGCGAACGGCCGTCGCCGATCTGGGCGGCAAGTGCCACGAAATTCTCGCGAACCGCGCCGGCGTCGAGCGGCTGGTCCTGGCCGGCACCAAAGATCGCCGGGAAGAAATCGGGCTGCAATTTGCCGAGCATGACATTGGCGTCGGTGACGGCGAGCGGGCCGCCGCGCCGGTAGGCGGCGGGGCCGGGATTGGCGCCGGCCGAATCCGGGCCGACGCGGAAGCGTCCCGCCTCGTAATGCAGGATCGAGCCGCCGCCGGCGGCGACCGTGTGGATGCGCATCATCGGCGCGCGGATGCGCACGCCGGCGACCTCGGTATCGAAGGCGCGCTCATATTCGCCGTCATAATGGGCAACGTCGGTCGAGGTGCCGCCCATATCGAAGCCGATGACTTTTTCGAAGCCAGCGAGCTTCGCCGTCTCGACCATGCCGACGACCCCGCCGGCCGGGCCGGAAAGCAGCGCGTCCTTGCCCTGGAACATATCGGCGGCGGTGAGGCCGCCCGACGACATCATGAACATCAGCCGCGGCCCGGCGCCCAACTCGCCCGCTACACGCTGCACATAGCGCGACAGGATCGGCGACAGGTAGGCGTCGACCACGGTGGTGTCGCCGCGGCCGACCAGCTTGATCAGCGGCGAGACCTCGTGGCTGACTGAAATCTGGCTGAAGCCGATCTTGCGGCAGACTTTTGCCACGGCTTTTTCGTGATCCGGGTATTTCCAGGCATGCATGAAGACGATGGCGACCGCGTCGATGCCATCGGCCCTGGCCTGCTCGATCGCCGGGCGGCAGGCGGCGATGTCGAGCAGACGCTCGACGCAGCCATCGGCGCGCACGCGTTCGTCGACCTCGATCACCCGCTCGTAGAGCTGCTCGGGCAGGATGATCTCCTTGGCGAAGATATCCGGCCTTGCCTGGTAAGCGATGCGCAAAGCGTCGCGAAAACCCTTGCTGATGAGCAGCAGCACACGGTCGCCCTTGCGCTCGAGCAGCGCATTGGTGGCAACGGTGGTGCCCATTTTGACGTCGCCGATCGCGTCGGCGGAAATGGCGGCGCCGGCCTTCAGACCCAACAGGTCGCGGATGCCCTGGATGGCTGCGTCCGCATAAGCCTCGGGATTCTCGGACAGGAGTTTTCGAGGGTGCAGCCGGCCCTGCGGATCACGGCCGATGATGTCGGTGAAGGTGCCGCCGCGGTCGATCCAAAAATCCCATTTCCGTGTTTCCGCGGCTGCCGGCATTCTGCTTGTCCACTCATGTCTTCGTGCGCATGTTCTGTTAGTTCGGGATTTCCCCGCCAGCAATTGCAAGTTGATGTTACATATCGAAATGCAACGTTACGAAACCGTCGAGCCTGCTGATGCATTTCCCCTGCGACCGCTCACCGAAACGTGAGCGTCTGTTGAAGGAGACATACCATGAAGAAGCTCATCTTGGCGTCTGTTTCGGCGCTCGCCCTGCTGGGGGTCGCGGCTTGCAGCGACAGTGGCACCGACAATACCACCACCCAGAGCACCAATCCGCCGGCCAACGAGCAGCCGATGAAGCCTGCTTCGCCCGACGCTTCGAAGCCCGCTGAACCGGCTCCGGCAACAAATCCGGCTCCTGCCGCGCCTGCGCAGTAAGATCCGACCACATAAATTCAAGGAAGGCCGGCAATGCCGGCTTTCCTTTTGCTCCACCGATCCCGAAGGTCGCCCATCACCTGCGGCATTGTCCAGGCTTGATAGAACCGCCCGGTTCGCTCTATGAAGCCGGCATGTCGATTTGGGACCGCCTTGGCGACTTCATCGCTCGTGTTTCGTCGTCGGCGTCCTCGGGCGTCGCGGATGTCGTCGAAGCCGTGCGTACCGTGTTTTCCGGCGATCCGGACCTGCGCCGGCGCGTTGCCTTCTCGGTGGCCATGATCGCGCTCTCCGCCAAGATGGCCAAGGCAGACGGCATCGTCACCCAGGACGAGGTGCGCGCCTTCCAGGAAATCTTCGAGGTGCCGCCGAGCGAGACACGCAACGTGGCGCGGCTTTACGATATCGCCAAGCAGGATGTCGCCGGATTCGAGACCTATGCCCAGCGCATGGCGCAGCTTTGCGGCTCCGGCCATGCAAACTGCATGATGCTGGAAGACATACTCGACGGGTTGTTCCACATCGCCAAGGCGGATGGCCTCATCCACGAGCAGGAAGGGCAATTCCTGCATCGGATCGCGGAGATTTTTCAGATCGACGAGGCGCATTACGAGGCGATCCTGTCCAGGCACGTCGATCTTGGCGCCGCCGATCCCTATGTCGTCCTGGGGATCGAGCGGGGCAGGCCGTTCGAGGAGATCAGGAAACGCTATCGCAAGCTGATCTCGGACAATCATCCCGACCGGCTTATCGCGCGCGGCTTGCCGCAGGAATTCATCAAGATCGCCACGACCAGGGTCGCCGCGATCAACGCCGCCTATGAGAGGATCGAGCGGGGCCTCAGGCACGCATGAGCGGTTTTCTGCCCGACCATCCAGAGGCGGAGGTTCGGGTCTCGCCCAATTTCGGCCCGCGCCGCGAGACGCTTCGGCCCGACATGATCGTGCTGCACTATACCGGTATGGCAAGCGGCGCCGGCGCCGAGGCGTGGCTGTGCGACCCGGCGAGCGAGGTGTCTTCGCACTACCTCGTTCATGAGGACGGTCGTATCGTGCAAATGGTGCGCGAGAGCGATCGCGCCTGGCATGCCGGCCAGAGTTCCTGGCTCGGGCGAACCGACATCAACTCCTGCTCGGTCGGCATCGAGATCGTCAATCCCGGGCACATGCTGGGCTACAAGGCCTTCCCGCGGCGGCAGATCGGCGCCGTGATCGAGTTGTGCGCGGGTATCGCGGAACGCCATTCCATTCCCGCGGCAAGGGTGCTCGCCCATTCGGACGTGGCGCCGGGCCGCAAGGTCGATCCGGGCGAGAAATTTCCCTGGAAGACGCTGTTCGCGGCCGGTATCGGACATCTCGTGCCGGCGGCGCCGATAAAGGCGGGCGCTGCACTGAAGGCCGGCGATGCCGGCGCCGACGTTGAAGCACTGCAATCGATGCTGGCGCTCTATGGCTACGGTGTCGAGATATCGGGTGACTATGACCGGCGGACGGAAATCGTGGTGGCGGCCTTCCAGTTACATTTCCGCCGGCGGCTGGTCGACGGCGTGGCGGACAATTCGACGATCCGCACACTGCAGAGGCTCCTGGCTTCCGTAAAGGCAACTCCCGTCAAAAAGTCGCGTCGGGATCCTTAAATTACAATCTGTCACTCAAAGTGAATTGCGCCGCCTTCATTGCCGCCAATTCCGCCTGCAAATGCCCCTTCCGCAAGTTGTCGGGCGTCTATCCCCCCAGGCACCCGATGTTGAGTTGACCTAACTGTGCGAAGTTCTTCGTGCAGCTCTAACAGAACAGGACTACATGCAAAAATTGACCGTTGTAGCGGCAGCCGTTGCTGCCGGAGTGATAAGTTTTGCCTTCAACCAGGCCAACAGTGCCCCGCTGAGCCCCAGGGCGGACAACGGCCTCGCAGCCGTAACGCCAAAGGCAGGCTCGAGCATCAAGACGGCAAAAACCGCGCGGGCTGCTCCGGCAAGGGTTCAGAAGGCCGCCGCAACCCGGGTGACAAAATCGACGGCCAAACGCGCCAAGCGCGGCAGAAAGGCTGTCGATCTCACCACGACGGCCTCGATTAAACCCGGCAAGATCGCCGTGGCGACGCCCGCTGCCGCCGGCGAAGGCCAGTATTCGGCGATCATCGCCCGCTATGCCGCGAGCTATGGCGTGCCGGTGTCGCTAGCCAAGGCCGTCATCAAGATCGAAAGCAACTATCGGCCGAACATGGTCGGCGGCGCCGGCGAGATCGGCCTGATGCAGATCAAGCCGGCGACGGCCCGCATGATGGGTTATACCGGTTCGGCCAAGGGATTGTTCGATCCCGACACCAACATCAAATACGGCATGAAGTATCTCGCCATGGCGCGGGACCTTGGCGGCGGCACCACCTGCGGCACGATCCTGAAATACAATGCCGGCCACGGAGCGACGCGGATGAACCCGGTCTCCGCCGCCTATTGCAGCAAGGTGAAGGTGCAGATGGTGGCGCTGGGCTCGCCGGCCTGACGCTATGCAGCGCGGCGGATTTGTGCAACGCGCGCTTTATGCACGTCGTTGCCCCAAACCGCCGCGCATTTGGGGCGAGGCGCTTTTTCGTTTGCGTTTTCAGCCGGGAATCCCTTTATACGCGCTTGCCAGCTGGCCGGGCGGCCGCACCCGCGGGAGCCGAAAGGTTGCGGGTGAGGAAAGTCCGGGCTCCATGGAGACACGGTGCCGGCTAACGGCCGGCGGGGGCGACCCCAGGGAAAGTGCCACAGAAAGCAAACCGCCGCGGCATTGCCGCGGCAAGGGTGAAAGGGTGGGGTAAGAGCCCACCGCGCGACTGGCAACAGGAGCGGCAGGGCAAACCCCACCGGGAGCAAAACCGAATAGGGGCGGTGCGAGGGGAAACCTTCGAGGGCTGTTTCCGGCCCACCGTCCGGGTTGGTTGCGTGAGGCGCATGGCAACATGCGCCCGAGATGAATGGCCGCCACGTTCTCGTCGCAAGGCGAGGGCCATACAGAACCCGGCTTACAGGCCAGCTGGCATTTTTTCTCGTAACGATAGCTGAACGGGATCAGAAGGTTAGGCCGATGAGCGGGTCTTCTGATTCAAGGGTCCTGCAATACAACCTCCCAATGCTGCCAAACGTGTTCTTGAAGCCGGTGCGATTAAATCGTACCTTCCAAGAAAGGACAGGAGCACGTCATGGGCCAGGTCGATAAACGTAGCATCACGCTTTCGCCGGAACTGGCGCAGGCAGTCGACGATGTGGTCGCCGCGGGCGAATATGCTTCCGCGAGCGAGGTGATCCGCGATGCGCTCAGGCAGTGGAAGGAGCGCCGCGACCTGCTCGGCTACACCGTGGAGGAGTTGCGGGAATTGGTGCAGGAGGGGATCGATAGCGGACCGGCGCTGGACGGTCCCCCCTTAATGGAGCGATTGCGCGCCAGATATTCGAAGATGGCGGAAGCCAAAGGCGCTGACGAGTGAAGTACCGCCTGCTTCCACAGGCACTGGTCGACCTCGAAGCTATCGGCGACTATATCGCCGCCTACAATCCTAATGCCGCAATCCGTTTTGTGGAAACTCTTCAGCGGCGATGGGACTTGCTAACCCTCCATCCCCGATCGGCGCACCGCGCGACGACATCCTGCCGGGCATTCGCCACCTTGTTGTCGGGCAGTACCTTACGTTCTATCGAATTGGCGACGATGCGATCGAAATCCTGCGCGTGTTGCATGGCCGGCGAAGGATCGAGACAGAGGATATGGGACCCTAAAGCGCGTCGCGTTGAAACTGATTCAGGCGACGCGCTTAAGTCTTTGTTTTGATGCGTGTCGTTGTCCGCTCAACTGGCGACTTTGTCCAACGACGCCTCGATCGCCTGCCAAAGCTCCTCGACCGGCTCGCAGCCGATCGACAGGCGCACGAAGCCGGGCGGCACGGCGTCGCCGCGCTTCGAGCGCCGTTCGGCCGAGGTGTGCACGCCACCGAAGGAAGTCGCCGATTCAATCAGCGCGCAATTGTCGATGAACGCCTCGGCCTTCTGTTCCGAGGCCAGTTCGAACGAGATCAGGAAGCCGAAGCGATCCATCTGGGCGCGCGCCAGATTGTGCGAGGCATCGCCCTCGAGGCCGGGATAGCGCAGGCCGCCGACCGCGCGATGGGTTCTCATCTTCATTGCGATCGTTTCGGCCGAGGAGCACATCCGGTCGAAACGCACCTCCAGCGTTTCCAGCCCGCGATGCACAAGCCAGGCCTCGAAGGGACCGGGGATGCCGCCGACCAGGCTGCGCCAGTCGGTCACCTTGGCGATGATGTCGGCATCGCGGCTCGCGACATGGCCGAAAAGCACATCGGAATGACCGTTCACCGCCTTTGTGTCGGCGGAGACGACGATGTCGGCGCCGAGGTCCAGCGGACGCTGGCCGAAGGACGTCATCGTCGTGTTGTCGACGACCAGCAGCCCATCCTGCCTGTGAACGGCTTCGGCCACCGCTGTGATATCGCAGATGTCCAGCCGGGGATTGGACGGCGTCTCGGCAAAAACCAGCCGGTAACCATCGAAGCCGCCGTCGAGGAAGGTTGGCGTCGGCCTGGTGTCGCAGGCAATGCCGAGGGGATTGAGAAAGCGCTCGGCCATGGCGCGCGTGGCGTGATAGCCGTCTGACGGCAGAAGCACGCGGTCGCCTGATTTCAGCAGCGCGAAAAACACCGACGAGATTGCGCCCATTCCGGACGGGAAGGCGACGCACTGCGCGCCTTCGAGGTGGCCAAGCGCGTGCTCGACGGCGCGCCAGGTCGGATTGTCGTAGCGGCCATACTGATCGAAGCCGACCTCTGCGCCCGGCGTGTGGAAGATCGATGCCATGGTCAGCGGCAGCGGGATCGGGTCGCCCTTGGCGAAATCGCGGCTGCGCAAATGGGCAAGCGCCGCGGCGCGGGACTTCGCTTTCTTGGACATCAGGCTTCATCCCTTCGGCTGAATAGAAATTGCCAGAGACGCTATGCGTGCCGGCTGTTTGCGGCAAGCAGCGTCCTTTTGGCCAGAGGGCTCTAAACGCTTCGTTAGGCTTAATGGAGGATAAAGACGAGACGTGCCTTCAGCCTGCGCTTTGTGGTTGTGATGCGCGTGTTTGTGATGCCTGTTCCCGTTGACGCCCATAGTACCCCATGATATCCCGTTCACATCATCAAGCTTTCGTTCCGCGTCAGGGTGAAGCGTACGCCAATCGGGCAGCCGCGGCGGCTGCGCGTTTGCCGGTTTTCGCCCCGGTGAATGAAGCGATTTGCCGCGAGTGCGGCGAGGGCGCGGAGAACAACATGGGAAGGGGTGCGGCGGCGGAAGCGGCTGTAGCG
>NZ_RZSA01001140.1:0-1913 GCF_003998075.1 Mesorhizobium sp. M2A.F.Ca.ET.037.01.1.1
CTATTATGGCGACCTGCTCGGCGCCGACAGCCATGTCTATGGCTATGAGGTCGACGGCCTCGATTTCGAGATCCGCTGCGGCCTGCCCTACCCGACCGCGGATAGCGGCGCGCCCGACGGCCTGCAGGTGCTGGCGGTCGGCATGGCGAGCCAGGTCGAGGAAAGCGCCGACATCCCGATCGAGGACCAGTTCCTCACCGACGAGGATGGCCGCTTCACCGCCGAGACGCTTTTCGGCGAGGCGAGCGACGCCAATCTCGACAAGGTGAAGCGCGGCAACGGCATGATCGTCAATTTCCCGCGCGGCAAGGGCGAGGTGTTCCATGCCGGAAGCTGCGAATGGGTCGCCGGCCTGCTAAGGCAGGACGCGATGGTCGAACGCGTGACCAAGAATGTTCTCGACCGCTATCTTGGCCGAGACGAGAGGGGCGAATGAGCACTGCGCAGTCGATCGAAACCGTCAGCCGGCCGAACCTCTTCCACTTCACGCGACGGCCCCAGCCGATGGTGGATCGCGCCGATGGCATCTATCTGTGGGACAAGAGCGGCCGCCGCTACATCGATGGATCGAGCGGCGCGGTCAACGTCAATGTCGGTCACGGCAATCGCAACGTCATCGATGCGATGAAGCGGCAGCTTGACCGCGTCAGCTTCGCCTACATCTTCCAATTCGAGAACAAACAGGCCGTCGCGCTGGCGCGGGAGTTGGCCGAGCGGCTTCCGAACGGGCTCGAGCGCATTTATCTCGTTTCCGGCGGTTCCGAGGCGGTCGAGGCCTGCCTCAAGCTCGCGCGCCAATGGGCTGTCGCGACAGGCCAGGACAAGCGCTGGAAAATCATCGGTCGCATGCCCTCCTATCACGGCATCACGCTTGGCACGCTTGCCGTCACCGGCGACGATGTCCTGACCAAGACATTCGACCCGCTCGGACAGCCGATGCCGCTGGTGCCGGCCCCGTTTGTCCATCGCGACCAAGATAATCTGTCGCTGGAAGAGCGCGGCGTCCGCTACGCCGACATGCTTGAGGAAAAGATCCTGGAACAAGGCCCCGAAAGCGTGCTTGCCTTCATCATGGAGCCGATTGGCGGCGCGGCGACCGCGGCACTGGTCCCACCCGCAAGCTATTTTGCCCGGATCCGCGAAATCTGCGACCGCTACGGCATCCTGCTGATCCATGACGAGGTCATGACCGGCATCGGGCGCACCGGCAAGTTCCTGGGCGGCGACCATTGGAGCTGCCGGCCGGATATCGTCGCGCTGTCGAAAGGGCTGAGCTCCGGCTACGCGCCCTTGGGGGCACTTGCCGCGACGGAGAGGATCGTCGGGCCGGTCGTTGCGGCAGGCGGCTTCCTGCATGGCCATACCTATGGCGGTAACCCTGTCGCCTGCGCGGCCGGCGTTGCCGTTCTCGGCGAAGTCGACCGCCTTGGCTTGGTCGAGAATTCCGCCGTCATGGGCGAAGTGCTGAGGGGCGAACTCGAAGCGCTGTCGGGTCGCTTTCCTTTCATTGCCGACGTGCGAGGCAAGGGCCTGTTCATGGGTGCGGAGCTCTACGCCGACCCCTTGGCCAGGACGCCGTTGCCACAGAATCTCAACGCCAATTTGCGGCTCATCGATCTGGCCTTCGAGCGTGGACTCATCATCTACTCGCGGCGCGTGCGCGGCGGGCCGGTGAGTGATAATTTCATGGTCTGCCCGCCTTTGATCACAACCCGCGAACAGATCGGCGAGATCATCGCGGTGCTTGGCGACACGCTGGAGGCACTTGCCGCCGAACTTGACCTGCCGGTCAATCACTGAGCCCTCGCCAAGGGAGAGCCGATATGGAGAGAGTGCTTGTCTCGGCCTGCCTGCTCGGAAGCAAGGTGCGCTACAACGGCTCGTTTCGGCTCGATCACCATCCCGTACTGGCG
>NZ_RZSA01001141.1:0-1911 GCF_003998075.1 Mesorhizobium sp. M2A.F.Ca.ET.037.01.1.1
GCCGGTGATCAGTTCGCCGACGCCGACTGCCTTGACGAATTTCCACGACACTTCGAGGAACACCGAACCGGGGCCGGGAAGGTCCTCCGCCACCACCGCGTTCAGGATCCCGGAGGTGACGCCGCCCTGCACGATGAGCTTGCCGAACACCGAGGCCTCGGCCAGTGCCTTGTCGTAATGCAATGGGTTACGGTCGCCGGTCATCTCGGCGAAGGCGTCGATATCCTGCGGTTGGCTGCGCCGCGAGCGCTCGGCAAAGGCGCCCACCTTTGGCCGACCCTTGGTGACGCCGACCCAGCCGTCCTTCATCACATGCACAGTCATGGCCTTGCTCCGGTTCGGTTGCGATTGAGATTCGAGCCGGCCGAAGCCGGCGGCTCGTCCTGATTGGCCGGCGCCAGATGCGCCGTCGGCCGCGATGCAGGGAAGGGTGCCCGACGGCCAGGCATGGGCTGGCCTGCCAGCGCCTGCACCTCTGCCTTCAGCACGCCGCTGAAGCGGCGATGCCGCTCGCCGAGATCGTCGAGCGTCCAGTCGAAGCCGGCGATCGCGTCGGTGGTATCCAGGATCTGGTTGGCGATCAGGTCGCGCTGCTGCTGCCAGATCGCGAATGCCGCCTCCGAGCCATCGAGGATGGCCCGCGCCAGAGTTTCGGCGTCGCGCAGCGCATCGGAAATGCCGTGCGAGGTGATCGGGTCGCGGAAGAAGCCGGCGTCACCCACCAGCGCCCAGCCGGGGCCGTGCGCCTGGCGGATATAGCCCGGCACGCCGCGGAACGCCTGCAGGCGCGCATCCTTCGGCGCCAGGGCCGCCTGTGCGGCAAGAGCCGGCGCAAGCGCTTCGAGCACATCCATGCGGGCACGCGCATGGCCGAGGCGGAAGCGCTGGTCGAACAGGCCGGTCGGCGCCGATGCGACAATGCAGGCGAGGCCGTCATTGGTCGGGATGAAGGAGCCGGCGATCCCGTTGCGGAAGTACCAGTGATAGCCGGCGCCCGGCTCGACGGGCGCATAGCCATAGACATGGGCGGCGGACACCGCGCCGCGCCGCAAGGGCTGGGCGTCGACGCATTTTGCCACCAGCGAGCCGATGCCGTCGGCGCCGACCACGATATCGGCGCTGACCCGGAGCGATGCGCGGCCGGCAGCGCGGATATCGACGCCGCGCACCCGCCCGCGTGTGTCGGCGAAGAGATCGCCGACCGCGACTTCGTGCAGGATCTCCGCGCCAGCCTTGCGCGCCGCGTCGACCAGGATGCGGTCGAGCACCGTGCGCCGCGGCGCGATCAGGCCGGGTAGGTCCGAACCGGAGGCAAGCGGGATGGTGATCTCGTCGTCGCCATAGTGGAACGTCGTCGTCTCGATCAGCGGCGTCCCGGCCTTGAGCAACGGCTCGAGCAGGCCCCAGCGCCACAATTGCAGCACCGCTGGCCGCATCAGCGCATGTGTCGACAGCGTGTCCGAGCCATAGGGCTTGCGGTCGATCGCCAGCACATTGAGGCCCGCGCGGGCGAGCAGCATCGCGGTCGCGGCGCCCGCGCAACGAGCGCCAACGACGATCGCATCGTAATGGCCGCGCCTGGGGGAGGTCATGAGGGAGATGGGATTGATTGCCATGGTCGTCGTCCTCAGGCGGCCTTGCGGCCGTTTCGGCCGAGATGACGGGAGATTTCGGAGGCGATCGCCTCGGCATCCGCCCCGACGCCGCCGATGAAGTTGGAATCGCGCTTGCGCAGGAAGCGGAAGCCGAGCGCGTAGAGGCCGGGCACGCTGGTGACGCCGCCCTGATGCGCGAGCTCGCCATCGCCGCCGAGCGCCAGCGGCTCCAGCCAGCCGAACGAGCGCGCATAGCCGGTCGCCCAGATGATGGTTCGGATCGATCCGTCGGTCAGCGAAAGCCGCTCCGCGGAGG
>NZ_RZSA01001142.1:0-1909 GCF_003998075.1 Mesorhizobium sp. M2A.F.Ca.ET.037.01.1.1
GCCGGTTTCTGGCCGAGCAGAACTTCCTGGAAATTCTTGATCGCCACCTGGTCGACGAAGTTGCCGAGATTTTCCAGATGCGTCGGCGGCGTCACCATTTCATATTTGGAGCTGTCGCTGAGTTCGGTGAACCAGCCCTTGAACTGCTCGGTCTTGAAATGCGCGTCCTGGTCGGCGCCGTTGTGGATCGGAATGACGCCGACTTCCTTGGCCCATTCCAGATTGTCCTTGGGCGACAGAAGCGTGGCCATCAGCTTCCAGGTCTCGTCCTTGTGCTGCGAGTTGGAGAACATCGCCCAGCCGGCATAGCCCAGCGTCGGATAGGATTTGCCGCTCGGGCCGACCGGCAACGGCGCGACGGCGAAGTCGTCGGCGCTCATCTTGTCGGCGATGCCGAGCAGCGCGTCGGGATCCTGGTTGAGCATGGCGCAGGTGCCGGAATAGAAGCCTGTCACCGTTTCGTTGAAGCCCCAGCTCACGGCATCCTTCGGCGCCAGGCCGTTCTTGTACATGTCGGCCAGCATCTGCAGGCCTTTCACCGAGCCTTCATCATTGATGGTCGAGACACCGTCCTCGGTGAAATAGCCACCCTTGCCGTCGGCGATGTTCATGAACATGTGCATGCCGTTGAAGGCGCCGGGGCCGCCGCGCAGGCAGTAGCCATATTTGCCGGGGATGGCCGAGATCTTCTTGGAGAAGTCGACGAACTCGTCCAGCGTTGCCGGCGGCCGGTCCAGGCCGGCTTCCTTGAACAGCTTCTTGTTCCAGAACAGCGCGTTCACATAATAGCCGTAGGGGATCATGAACTGGGTGTTGTTGACCGTCGAGCCGAACTGCTTGGCGCGGTCGCCGAGCGTCTTGGCGTCATCCCACTTGGCCATGTAGGGGCCGAGATCCTCGAGCTGGCCGTTGTTGGCGTAAAGGCCCATCCAGCGCTCCGGCATCTCGACGACATCGGGCGTGTCGCCGGCCTGCACCATGGTGAGGAATTTTTCGAAGGCCTGGCCCCAGGGCAGCGAGACCACCTCCACCTTGATGCCTGGATTGGCGCTCTCGAATTCGGCGATCTGCTTCTTCAGGAATTCGGTGCGCGGCGGGCTGGTGATGACCTCGACCAGCTTGATGGTGGTGTCGGCCAGCGCGCCGCTGGCGGAGATCGCCAGGCCGGCGACGGCGGCAAGCATGAAGGTCAGTCTTTTCATGTTCAGGACTCCCATTTTGAACACTCGTTATTTTTTTGACTTGTCGAAGGCCTGGGCAATGTCGGCCCAGAGGTCTTCGACATTTTCCAATCCGACATTGAAGCGGATGGTTCGGGGGCTGACGCCGAAGCGCGCCATCGAATTGATGCCCGGCGTCTGCTCGAGCGAGGCCTTTGCCGGCACGACCAGGCTTTCATGGCCGCCCCAGCTGACGCCGATGCGGAAATATTTCAGCGCATCAACGAAGGCCGGGATGTCGACATCCTCGGTGACCTCGAAGGAGAACAGGCCGGCATAGCCGGCTAAGGTCTTCTTGCCGGGATGGTTGGAATAGGCGGGGTGGTTGACGCGCTCGACCTTGCCATGCGCCTTCAGCCGCTCGGCGAGGGTGAGCCCGCTCTTCATGTGATGCGGAAGGCGAAGCGGCAGCGTGCGCAGGCCGCGCAGCAAGAGCCAGCCTTCGAAGGGCGACAGCTTGCCGCCAAGCTGCGAATAGGTCTGCTCGTTGATGTGCTTGATGTGGGCGGCCGAGCCCGCCACCACGCCGGCGACGGTGTCGCTGTGGCCGCTCAGATATTTCGAGGCCGAATGCAGCACCAGGTCGACGCCATGAGAGATCGGCTTCTGGAAGACGGGCGTCGCCCAGGAATTGTCTATCGTAGTGACAATGCCCTGCTCCTTCGCCAGCCGCGTCAGATGCTCGAGAT
>NZ_RZSA01001143.1:0-1909 GCF_003998075.1 Mesorhizobium sp. M2A.F.Ca.ET.037.01.1.1
CCCTCGCCGAGGATGCCCCGTGCGACGAGCTTCTCGCGCGCCATCATGTTGAGCATGCGCACGTCGCGGCGCAGATGCGCCAGGATCAGCGACGTCTTGGCGGGGTCGTAGTCGCGATCCCAGTCCGCGATCAAGCTGGCGACCGCTTCGGCCTTCAAGACGGAGCCGAGCACCCTGCCCTGCTGGCGATAGGCCGATATGGGCTCGGCGATCTTGCCGCGCGCCAGGTCGAGCGAGGCGGTGCGCATCCATTCCTCGCGCTGGCGATAGATGGTCTCGATCTCGGCATAGCCGATACGCTCGACGATCGCCCTGAAGGCGGCACCCGCCTCGATCGGCTGGAGCTGCTCGGGATCCCCCACCAGCACCAGCTTGGCGCCGGCCGTGACGGCGGCTTCGACGAACAGCGCCATCTGCTTCGAGGCGACCATGCCGGCCTCGTCGAGGACAAAGACGGTCCCGGCGTCGAGCGCGTCCCTGCCCTCTCTCCACCGCAGCTCCCATGACGCCAGCGTGCGGCTTGGAATGCCCGCTTCCTTCTCCAGACCCTCGGCCGCCTTGCCGGCGAGCGCGCCCCCGACCACGCGATAGCCGGCGAGGTCCCCCGCCTCCCGCGCCGCCTTCATCATGGTGGTCTTGCCGGCGCCGGCGCGGCCGACGAGCGCGGCGATCCCACCCGCTTTCGTCACATGCTCGATCGCGGTTCTCTGCTCCGCCGACAGCCGCTCGTGACGCGAGAAGACGCCGTGCAGGACCTTCTCCCGAACGCCATGCGAGGTCCGGTCCGACAGCCAGATCGCCCGCCGCGCCATGCCGGCTTCGAGGCGGATCAGCTCGCGCGTCGTGTAGCGCGCCGGCGTCCTCTCTCCGGTCGCGAACGCCACGCTCTCACGCTCGATCCGAAGCAGCTCCGGGCTTTGAAGGATACGAGCCAACAGGTGCCGGAAGGTTGCGGCATCGTCGACATACCGATACACAACCTTGGCGATGTCGCGCTCGGCAAAGACACTCATCTCAGACGAGAGCATGTCGAGCACGATCTCCGGGCGGCGCAGGATGCGTTTGCGGTTCTCGGCTTTCCGCTCCTCGAACAGCTCGATGCGTTCGAGCTTCGGAGACCAACCGGCCTTCTCTCCCTTCCGGTCGATCGCCTTCGTCGCCACGCCGATATGGGTGGTCGGCACCAGGTCGATGCCACGCTCCGCATAGGAGCGTCCGTCGACGCGGATCTCGAAACCGCCGAGCGCGAGATGCTGGTTCTGCAGATCAAGCCAGCGATTGCGCTGCTCCAGGAACTCGGCCTTCTCGCCTGACCAGAGCCGGTAGACGATCTTGCCGGACTTGTTGCGCAGAACCTCGCCGTCCTCTCCGATGACCGCGACCTTCTTCGGTCCGAAGCCGTCCTCGGTCAGAGGCCGCAGCGTCGTCATCAGATGGACGTGCGGGTTCCCGGGTTCGTCATGATAGACCCAGTCCGCGACCTGCCCGCGCGCCAGCACCTGCTCGACCACGAACTGGCGCATCAGCGCGATGTTCTGCTCCCTCGAGAGTTCGACCGGCAGCGCGATGATGAATTCCTTGGCGAACTGCGCGTCCTGACGCTTCTCGAACGCCTCGACGCGATTCCAGAAGGCTTCCGCAGCCCCGGCGACCGAGCGGTCGGAGATCAGCGCCCTCACCCAGGCCGGCGCATCGGGCGGCAACAGAAACTCCTCATGGGCGAGATTGCGCTTGTTCGAATAATCGACGGTGCGGGCCTCGGCCTCGTATTCCATGCGGGCGCAATGGCGATACGCGGCCGACAGCACGGCACTGCGGCCTGAGCCGCGTCCGATGAGCTGGGGCGTGAAATGCGTGATCGCCACGGTAACGAAGGCTCCCGACGGAATACGACAGCGTGTTCGTCGGG
>NZ_RZSA01001144.1:0-1908 GCF_003998075.1 Mesorhizobium sp. M2A.F.Ca.ET.037.01.1.1
GCCTCCTCCGGGCCGGCAGAAGCGTATTCGCCGACAACATCGTTGGTGTTCGAGGGATTGATGTTGCGCGAGCCGGCCTCGCCAAGCCACTCGCCGTCGATCAGGTTCTTGCGGTGCAGGGTCATCTTGTTTTTCCTTGGGTTTTGGTCGCGGCGGCCTTTGGCCGGGTCAATTGTCAGACAAATGATATAGTGATTGTCCGGGAGGAGGTCTACCCGCGATCTTAAACCTAGAGCTGGTTCGCGTCAGGTCGAGAACGACCAGAACAGGCAGGCGAGCGTGACCGCGCCGAAGATGACGAAGAACAGGCTTCTGAGCAGGACGTTGCGCCGAAGCTCGTTCATGGTGAGGTGTGCCGCCACGATAGCCGCGACGAACGTGAAGCGCCAGTTGAAGAGCGCCCAAAGCACCTCGTGCTGGCCGAAGGCCCATCTGGCGATCAGCGCGCCGACGATGGTCGCGAACAGCATGATCGTCGCCCAGAAGATCGCGTCGGCGGCATGGGTCAGCACGATGCCGGCGGCGCGTATCGGCAGGATCATCATCAGCATGGCGCCGAAGAAATAGACGGCGGCGATGGCCAGGAAGGAGCCGGCGTCGGCGATGCCGTCGAGCCGCTTCACGCCGAACGCGCCGTAGGGATAGCCGTGCCTCGCCACGGCCAATGACAGCGCCATCAGCAAGGCGCTGAGAACCGTTATCAGTGCGAATGTGCCGAGGGCCTTGCTCATGCCGTTCCCTGTCGAGACGAATCAACGGGAGTCTAGCAGAGCGCGAGCCTCAGAAGGTCAAATCACCGTTCGCTATTCTCGAACGCGCCGATGCCTTGAGCGATGAGGTTGGTCGCCATGACCAGCGAGACGATCGCGCCCGAGTTGAAGACGACGACCCACCATTTGCCGCCGGTGAGGAAGCCATAACCTTCGGCGACCGCCAGGCCCCAATCGGCCGAGGGCGGCTGGATGCCGAGGCCGAGAAAGCTCAGCGTGGCGATCGAGAAGAAAGCGTAGCCGAGCCTCGTGACGAGCTCGATCAGGATCGTCTCCCTGATGTTGGGCAGGATCTCCAGCACCATGATGGCGAAGGCATTCTCGCCGCCGAGGCGGGCGGCGCTGACATATTCGCGTTCTTTCTGCTCGCGCACCGCGGCGCGGACGGTCCTGGCCACCAGCGGCGCATAGGCGATGGCGATCACCAAGATGACGGTCAGGTTCGAGGGCCCGAGCGCCACCAGCGTCATGGTCACCAACACGATGAAGGGGAAGGCCATAAGCGTGTCCAGCAGCCGCGCGCCGATAGCGTCGACCAGGCCATCGAAATAGCCGAGCACCAGGCCGATGATGGTGCCAGCGGTAACGCCGCCCAACGTCGCGAGCGGCGCCACCAAAAGGATGTCGCGCGAGCCGACGATGATGCGGGACAGCACGTCACGGCCGAGATGATCGGTGCCGAACCAGTGCGTGGCATCCGGCGGCGTCAGCGTGGCGAGGAAATCCTCGGCATAGGGATCGTAGGGAACCAGCCGGTCGCCGAACAGGGCGCAGGCGATCCAGAAGGCAAGGGTGAGCGATCCGATGATGACGGAGACGGGAAGGCCGCGAATGGCGCGGCCCAGCCTGCCGGCGACCCGCAGGACAGCGGGCGCGTGCGACGGCGCGGGGAACTCCAAAAGATCCATCATAACGACGCCCGCCGCCGTTGCCGCGGGTCGAGCAGCGCCTGGACGAGATCGCCGATCGCGGCCGACAGGACGAAGATCGTTGCCATCACTAGCACGCCTGCTTCCAGCATCGGGAAATCGCGCGACTTGGCGGCGTTCAAAACCAGATTGCCGAGGCCCTGGATGCCGAACAGCGCCTCGATCACCACCAGCCCACCGAGCATGTAGCCGCTCTGCGTCGCCAGCAC
>NZ_RZSA01001145.1:0-1905 GCF_003998075.1 Mesorhizobium sp. M2A.F.Ca.ET.037.01.1.1
CCCCCGCACCTCGCTGGAGCGCGCCACAGAAGCGCCCGAACAGAACGCGGCCAAGCCGCAGAAGCCGGAGGCCGTGAAGCCGCAGGCCGCCAAGGCCAAGCCGCAGCCGACCACGGCCGACACCGCGCAAAGCGCGCCGACGGCGGTTTCACCGAGAAGCGGCGACCAGGCCCTGCCCGGCGTGGCGAATTCGAAGCCGATAGTGGCCGACACCAAGCCCGGCAAGCGCAAGGCGCAGGCGTCGGAGATGCTCGCCTATGCCAAGCCGGACACGCCGGAGCGCGGCAACCTTGGTGGCGCCTTCCGCAGCCTGTTCAACGGCCCCTCGACGGGCAATGGCGTCGCCGTCTACGATATTTCGGCGAGGACCGTTTACATGCCCGACGGCTCGAAGCTGGAGGCGCATTCGGGCTACGGCTCGATGGTCGACCAGCCGCGCTTCGTCAACCGCAAGAATGTCGGCCCGACGCCGCCGGACACCTACAATCTGTCGATGCGTGAATCGCGCTTCCATGGCGTAGAGGCGATCAGGCTCACGCCGGCCAGCGGCAGCAACAAATACGGCCGCAACGGCTTGCTTGCCCACACCTACATGCTGCGCGGCGGCCGTGCGGAATCCAATGGCTGCGTCGTCTTCAAGGACTATCACCGCTTCCTTGCCGCCTACAAAAGCGGCAAGATCAAGCGCCTTGTCGTCGTCCCGCGCCTGACAAGCTCCCCCACCCGGGTCGCCCAGGAGGGCCGCGAGGGTTAAGCATGCCGCTGCCGGCGAACGTGTCGCCGGCATTTGTCAGTCCCCACTTGCTGGTCCGAAGGGCCTCGCGCCAAAAATGCGCTCGGGCCGCCATGCCGTCGGGCTTGCCGCCGTGACGGCAATCTCACCTGGGAAGCGATAACGACCTTCCCAGGATGTAGATATGGCGCAGCCCGGGCTTGCGGCAAGCCCCCGGGCATGGCGTATCAACGCTGCTCCGAAAAAAGAAAACGGAGCACGGAATGCGGATCTTGTTATCAACTTACGGCTCGCGCGGCGACGTCGAGCCTTTGGCGGCGCTGGGCGCGGCCTTGCAGGCGCATGGCGTCGATGCCCGGGTGAGCGCGCCGGGCGACGCGGAGTTTGCGGCGCTGGCCGCTCGCGCCGGCGTGGCTTTTGCGCCGGCCTTCGCACCGGTGCGCGAATGGGCGAAGGAAATGGTCAACCGGTCGCGATCGGCGTCGCCCGAGGACCGGGCGAGGCTCATCTCCGGCCAGGCGGCCGAGATCGCCGCCAGGCAATATGAGGCGCTGAGCGCGGCCGCCGAAGGCTGCGACGCGGTGGTGGCGTTCGGCCTTTTCCCATCCTACGCCGCCGCGCGGCTGGTCGCGGAACAACGCGGCATCCGTTACATGCTCGGCACGTTCTGCCCCATCTGGCTGCCGTCGCAGCACAACCGGCCGCACGAATATCCTGGATATCCGCTGCCGGCCGGCGTGACCGACAACCGGCTGCTGTGGGAAACAGACATCCGGACCAAGAACGCGCTCTTCGGCGAGGCGGTCAACGGCCAGCGCGCATCGCTCGGATTGCCGCCGGTGCAAAATGTCCGGAACTATGTCTACGGCAATCCCGTCCTGCTCGCCTGCGACCCGGTGCTGGGGCCATGGCTGCCCTCGGACCTGATCGACGCCGTGCAGACCGGCGCCTTCATCCTGCCGGACGAACGGCCCCTCCCCGATCGGCTCGACGCGTTCCTCGATGCCGGCCCGCCGCCGGTCTATGTCGGCTTCGGCTCGATATCGGTCGCCAGCGAAACCGGCCGCGCGGCCATCGAAGCGATCCGCGCCAGGGGCCTTCGCGCGGTCCTCGCACAGGGCTGGGCCGGGCTCGGCCTCATCGATGATCGCGACGACTGCTTCGAAGTGGGC
>NZ_RZSA01001146.1:0-1896 GCF_003998075.1 Mesorhizobium sp. M2A.F.Ca.ET.037.01.1.1
TTCATGGTGTGGAAGGCAACGACCGGCAGGTCCGCGTAGCGCGCAAGATCGACGGTAATGTCCGACGACAAGCCGTCGGCAAAACGGCGCCATTGCTCGTCGGCACTCAGGCATTCGATAGGGAATATCGCCAGCATCGGCGAAGCTTCGGGCCCGTTCGGCGACATGGCCGGCGCTGCTGCGATGGCGTTGATATGCATGGCGAGCGCGACCTTGCTGCGCACGCCTAGCTTTTCATAGATCGCCGCGAGATGGGTGCGCACGGTGGACGGCGCGATGAACAGCGCCTCGCCGATCTCGCGATAGGTCATGCCGGCGGCGAACCTCTCCGCCACCGCGCGCTCGCGGTCCGACAACGCCTCCGAGGTCGTCACGATGCGGTTCATGGCTTGTCCTGCCAGCGGGCATAGATGCGATCAACCGTAGAACCATCAAAATACTACAAATGCAGGACCCAAAACACTGCATGCGGCCGATGGTTCGGCGCATGGCGAAGGTTCAGGCTCCCCGCATGCCCTTATCCATGGGGCAGCGTTCAAACGAGGGAGCCGACCATGAAAACGATGCTCGACACCATATCCGAATTCCGTGACGCCGTGCGGCTCCATCTCAGCGAACCGCTGACGGACGCCCACGCGGCCGAGCAGCGGCCCGGCCTGTTCGACCTGCTGTCGGCATGGGGCGAGCGGGCGCGGTTTCGTCACGAGCTTGCGATCAGGGCGCGCGAGACGCCGCATCTCATCGGCGATATCGGCCTGACGATGGACCAGGTGCGCGACGAACTCGCCAAGCCCTTGTGGCGCCGCTAGGCCGGACGGATTCAGCGAAAAATCAGGATTGTTTCAGGACAAACGGACGCCCTCGGGACGATGATGGCGTTCATGGCAGCACATGACGCCAGCCACGGAGGTCAATCATGCATGCGAGGACTGACATATCATTTGCACCGACGTCGCTGTCGCGGGGTGAAGCGCTGAGCATGCTTTCCGCGGGCATCGCGGGACCCTGCTGCGGCGAGGCCAACGAGATGCTGGCCTGGCTATACCTGCTGCCGCCCAACGAGACCGCGCCTGGCGAGGCTCGCGTCGAGCCGAACGCCGCGCGCCGCCGTTCGTGGCTTGGCCTGCTCGGCATGTTTCGGGCTTGACCTTGCCGGGATTTGCCCTCCCAATGAACCCCGCGCAATCAGGCGTGTCGATGGGGCAAGGGCTTGGCGCTACGGATTGGCGGCGCTGTTCTCGATCTTGACCGGGGTACGCTCCGGCGCGACGGCGAGATTGTGCCCGTCCGGCCAAAAACCCTGGAACTGCTCGCCTTCCTGACGCGCAATCCCGGACGGGTGCTGAGCAAGGACGAGCTGTTGCAGGCCGTCTGGCCGGGCATCATCGTCACCGAGGACTCGCTCACGCAATCGATCCGCGACGCGCGCAAATCGATTGGCGACGAGGCGCAGGCGCTGATCCGCACGGTGCCGCGCCGGGGCTACCTCTTCCAGCTTCCCGAGACCGAGGCCGCGCAGCCGCCGGCGGCGGCCGCGGCGCGGGCGGAGCCTACGGTGGCGGTGCTGCCGTTTGATGTGGACCCCGCCGACGCCACCGCCAAGGCATTGTTCGACGGCGCGGTCGAGGAAATCACCAACGCGCTTTCATACTTCAAGACCGTCGCCGTGCTGGCGCGCCATTCCGCCTTCGCCCTGGCAGAGCATTCGCGCGAGGACATCCGGGCGACGGCGGAGCGGCTCGGCGCGGACTATATCACCGAAGGCCGCGTCGAAACCGCCGGGACGGAATACGGCGCGCGTGGTTCTGACCGAGACGGCATCGGGCCGGCGCGTCTGGTCGCAGAGCTTCACTTTTGCCACGGCCGATATCTTCGCTTTCCAGACGATGGTGGCGC
>NZ_RZSA01001147.1:0-1895 GCF_003998075.1 Mesorhizobium sp. M2A.F.Ca.ET.037.01.1.1
CCCAGCCGCGGCCGGAGCCGCGCGGCGCCGCCTCGGTGCGCAAGCGCGACCAGGGCCTGTCGGTGCTGATCGCCGAGGACAATGACATCAACGCCATGCTCGCCCGCGCCACGCTGCTCAAGGCAGGGCATCGCGTCAAGGTTGTCGGCAACGGCAAGGCCGCGGTCGATGCCGTTACCGACGCCGGCCTCAAGTTCCGCTTCGATGTGGTGCTGATGGACCTGCATATGCCTGTCATGGATGGCCTGGATGCGATCGCCGCCATCCGCCGCCATGAAGAGTCCCTGGCCATGCCGCCGATCCCGATCATGGTGCTTTCGGCCGACAGCCAGGAAAAGACCCGGCATGCCGTGCTCGCCCATGGCGCCAGCGGCTTCGTGACCAAGCCGCTCGACCCGGACGCGCTCGTCCAGGCGGTTGAGGGCCAGGTCGCCGCCTGACGAAATTTTGAGCCCTTGAAAGCCATGAATTGCCTGGCTTTCGCGACCGTAAGATAGCCGGTTGAGGGTATTGTCCAGCCGACAAAGTATTGCCCGCCACGCCGTATCACGGTACTGTCACAATCCTGTTGCACCTACACCGTATCCCCGTGCCAAGAGGGATGGCTCGAAGGAGAATCACTCGTGCATACAGTCATGCCTGAATGTGACACTCGGCCGAATGCCGGCGGCGCCCTGCTCGCTGCCCGTACCGCCGACGCCGTCGCAAGCGGCGCTCCGCTGGGCCGGATCGGCAACCTCGAGGTGCGGCTCGCCCGCAACGAGGCTGAGATCGCCGCCGCCCAGGAAGTCCGCTATCGGGTATTTTATGACGAGCTTGGCGCGAGGAAGGACCTGTTCCAGGCGCAGGACCGGCGCGATGCCGACCGTTTCGACCCGCTCTGCGATCACCTTCTCGTGTTGGACACGTCCCTTCCCGGCCCCGAGCACCGCCGCATCGTCGGCACCTATCGCCTGCTGCGGCAGGAGATCGCCGCGACCGCCGGCGGCTTCTATTCCGAGGGCGAGTTCGAGCTCACCAAGCTGATCGCGCGCCACCCCGGCCAGCGCTTCCTCGAGCTCGGCCGCTCCTGCGTTCTGCCCGAATACCGTTCCAAGCGCACCATCGAGGCGCTGTGGCAGGGCATCTGGGCCTATATCAACCATTACGGCATCGGCGTGATGACCGGCTGCGCCTCTTTCCACGGCATCGTGCCGGCGGCGCATGCCGAGGCGCTGACCTATCTTGCCCATCATTGCCGCACCAACTCCGCCTGGGATGTCCGCGCGGTACCGGGGCGCTACTGCTCGATGGACCTGATGCCGATCGAGGCGGTGAACACCAAGGCGGCGATCGCCGCCATGCCGCCGCTGGTCAAGGGTTACCTGCGCGTCGGTGCCCGCATAGGCGACGGTTGCGTCATCGACCACGAATTCTCGACCGTCGACGTCTTCGTCGTCATGCCGGTCAAGGAGATCGGCGCCCGCTATGTCAACTATTATGGCGGCGAAGGGCAGCGCTTCGCGGCATAGCGAATAGCGAATAGCGAATAGCGAATAGCGAATAGCGAATAGAACGCCATCTCGGGTAATCTCTACTCGCTACTCCCTATTCGCTACTCGCTCACGGAATGTCTTCCGGCCTTCGCCCCGGCCGACTCCGATAGGCCGCAAACGACCAGCCGAATTTAAGCGCCCCGCCGCGCACGACGAACGCGCCCGCGAAGCCGAGCAGGCTGGACGCCAGCGTCGGCAGGCCGGCAAGATCGCCAAGGGTGAAGATGGCGGCGCCCGCCAGGGCGGCCGTGACATAGATTTCGGGCCTGAGCAGCACCGAAGGCTCGCCGGCAAGCAGGTCGCGCAAGATGCCGCCGGAGGTCGCCGACAGCACGCCCGTGATGACGGACACGACAGGCG
>NZ_RZSA01001148.1:0-1893 GCF_003998075.1 Mesorhizobium sp. M2A.F.Ca.ET.037.01.1.1
GAATAGGCGCCGGCGCCTATTCGATCGACGCCAAGCGCGGCTGATCCTTCTTTCCTCCCAAGCCAAACTCGAAAGCGGCGCGGAATTTTCCGCGCCGCTTTTTCGTTGCAGGCGTAGACTGCGCCGCAGCCGGCGTCATGCACCGGCAAGGGAGGTGGCCAATGTCTCGCAATGCGTTGCTTCTGGTCTCGCGGCTGCTGCTCGCCGCGCTCTTCGTGCCGTCGGGGTTCCAGGCGCTCACCAACATCTCCGGCACAATCAATTATTTCGCCGGGCTCGGCCTGCCGTTGCCGACTTTAGCGGCCTGGGGCACCGGCTTGTTCGAATTGATTGCAGGGCTCTTGATCCTCGTCGGTTTCCAGACCCGGATCGTAGCGCTTCTGCTTGCCGCCTTCTGCATCGTCGCGGGCTTCACCGGCCATTACGGCCAGGGCGGCGACGATGCCACGCTCGCCTTCCTGCACCAGCAGATGCTGATGAAGGACATCGCCATTGCCGGCGGCTTCCTGGCGCTCGCCATGGCCGGCGCCGGCGCATGGTCTGCTGACGGACGCGACTTTGGATCAGCGCCGAGGTGACCTGAGCCAGCCCTATTTCACCGAAACGTCCTATTTTACCGATACACTTGGCCCGCCCTCGACCGCCAGCACCAGGCGGCGGTTGGTGATGCGCGCCAGCTGCGCCAGCCGTCCAGCGGGGCGCTCGCCGTAGAGATCGGAGAGCGAGGCCGGCAGCACCAGCGCCAGCGCGCCGTTGCCGCGGCTTTCCCATTTCAGCCTCGGCATGACGCCCGGCATCGCGGCGGTGAGCAGATAGACCACGCGCATCATCGCCGCCAGCACGCGGGCGCGTTCCAGAAGGCGCGGTGGCGCCAGCGCCTTGATCTCGGGCGCGATGCCGTCGTTGAAGATGCCGTCATGGCGGTAGGCGTTGGCCAGGGCCAGATAGGCGCGGCCGGGATGGTCGACGCCGATGAAGGAGGCATGCGCGATGATGTTGAGCGACTGCCTGCCGCGATATTCTGGATGCGCGCGCCAGCCGATATCGGCGAGCAGGCAGGCGGCATGGCGGTAGCGCGTTTCGTCTTCCGTCTCGTCGATGCCGAAGGCCTTGAATGCCTTGCCGGTCCATTCGACAAGGTCATGCGCGTGGTGCACCGAGCGCGAGCGCAACAGCGCCAGTTCCTCGGCCGCCGAGATCAGCGGGTCAGCCTTCTGCTCCTCGGGGTCGAGCAGCGAATAGAGAAAACCCTCGCGCACGCCTTGCGCCGAGACGATGATCTTCGAGGGCTGCATCGCCGCCATGATCTCCTGCAGCACGACGGCGCCGTAGGGCAGCAGCGAGCGGCGGTTCTTGGAGACGCCTTCGATGCCCCTCACCTTCTCGACCTCGCCCTTGGCCACCTGCCTGAGGAAGGTCTGCGCGCTGTCGGCCGAAATCTCGTAGTGATGCATGATGCCGAGCGGGTAGTTGGTCATCTCCATATGCAGCCTGGCAAGGTTTCGCCAGGTGCCGCCGACGGCATAAAAGACCCTGCCTTGCCCGCCCTTGAGCAGCTTTGCCCGCGCCAGTTCCTGACGCGCGATCTTCTGCGCCTGCACCAGCGAGTTCTTGGCCATATCCTGCAGGCGCAGGCCGCCGAGCGGTAGCGTGATGCCGTCGCCGATCGCGTCTCGGTTGATGTCGATCAGCTCGAGGCTGCCGCCGCCGAGGTCACCGGCGATGCCGTTGGCCGGATGGAAACCGGAAATGACGCCAAGCGCCGAATAATAGGCTTCCTGGCGGCCGGTGAGCACGCGGATCTCGGTCTTCAGCACATCCTCGGCGCGGTGGATGAAATCGGGACCGTTGATGGCCTCGCGCGCGGCGGCGGTGGCCAGCACATACATGTGC
>NZ_RZSA01001149.1:0-1893 GCF_003998075.1 Mesorhizobium sp. M2A.F.Ca.ET.037.01.1.1
GTCGAGTTTTGCCGTCGGCTCGTCGGCCAGCACGGTCCGTCCGAAAAGTTGCGCGCGGGCGATGGCGATGCGAAGCCGCTGGCCGCCCGAAAGATTGGCGCCGCCCTTGTCCAGCCTTGCATCGAGACCGCCTGGCAGCAGGGCGTCGTCGAGCAGCCCGATCGCGCGCGCGGCATTTTCCAGCCGGCTCCGGTCCAGCGCGCCGCCATTCCACGAAATAGCCTCCGACAACGTTCCTTCGGGCACGTAGGCATCCGTCGAAACCCAGGCGATCTCCCCAGCGGCCAGCGGACGGGTTCCCGGCTTCGGCATGGCGCCCGGCTCGAGCCCGGCGAGACGGCGCAGAAGCGTCGATTTGCCCGATCCGCTCGGACCGACGATGGCGACGAGGCCATGTGCAGGCAATGTCAGGCGCAACCGGTCGAGCACCGGCAAGGTCGTCGACGCGATCGGTTCGGCGCCGAGCAGCCGGTCCAGCGCGGTGGCAGCCGCCAACCCTTCCGCCTTGGCATGGTACTGCTCCGAGAAGCGGCGGAATGGTGCGAAATATTCCGGCGCGATCATCAGGATGAACAGGCTCTGCCAGAGCTCGAGATTGGAGAAGCCGGGGATCGTCGCAAGCTTCAGGTGCCCCAGGCCGAGGAGGATGGCGAGGATCGCAATCGAGAGCGAGGCGAAGAAGTCGATGATCCCGGCATTGGCAAAGGCTATACGCAGCAGACCGATCGTCTCGCCCGCGTAGCCCTCCAGGCGATGGCCGAGTTTTGCCTCCTCGCTTGCCGTCGCGTGGTTGGCAAGAATTGTGGGCAGCGTGCGGACGCGGTCGGCGAACTGGCCCGCCAGCCGGCCGAAGGCACACTCCTGGGCGTCGGCGCGCCGGCGGATCGCATTGCCCACCAGCGCGAAGAACAGGATCATGACCGGCGTCAGGCAGATGACCAGCAGCGCGGCCTGCCAGGAGACGAAGCAAAGCGCGATGGCAGCGAGCAATGGCCCGGCCGCCATCATGGCCGTGGCGGCACGATGGCCCACCACCAGTGCGGCGATCGCCTCCGGATGGCGCTGCATCGAGACGATCAAGGCCCCTGTCGAGAGCGACTGCAGCTGCCGCGCCGGCATCTTGCCCAGTCGCTCGCTCGCGAGCGCCCGCAGTCGCGTCGACATGGCGTTTTCCGCGGAAGCCTGCATCCTTTCGGCGGCGAATCCGGCGAGGCATGTGGCCGCGAGCAGCGCGATCATCCCGGCGACGAGCCATGGATCGACCGTCTCGCCCATCACGAGCCGGCCGGCGGCCATCGCCGCCGTCGCGGCGACGCCGAGCCTGAGCACGGTGCGGACCGCCTGCAAGGCGAGAAGACCGCGCAATCCACGCCTTGCCAGTCCCTGGGCGGCGGAAAGCGACTGAAAGGTACCGGGCGTCGCGGCGGCGGAATCAGGAACCGGTGCGGGAACGACCTGCGTTTTCATGGCCCGCTTCTCGCACAGGCGAGGAGGACATGAGTTGATTCAGGTCAAGTCTCCAGCATTCGTGTCGCGCTATGAGGCGATGTCCAGAAAGGATGCTCCATGTCCGACTTTCTTCCTCGGCGTCGCGACGGCAATTGCCACGGTGGGCTGGCGATGTTCCCGATCCTGTTGCCGTCGAGCAGCAACCCGCCTTGAGCCCGGGCGTGACGGAGGAGCTATCATGACGAGCGCCGAGCCGGAGCCGCTGCACAGCCCGGCAGATATGCGGCGGGCGCATATGCAGAAGCTCGCGCTCTGCCACATGCTCGAAGGCATCGCCGACGACCTGCCATCGCGCGTCGACCGGCTCCAGTGCCTCGCCATGGCGGCCGACCTCTTGCCGCTGCTGCGCGAGTGCCACCGCTTCGAGGAAGAGGTCGTCTTCCC
>NZ_RZSA01000114.1:0-10349 GCF_003998075.1 Mesorhizobium sp. M2A.F.Ca.ET.037.01.1.1
CGCCCGTTCCGCCGGCCGCGTGCAGTCGGTGGCGCTTCGCCTGGTCTGCGACCGGGAATCCGAGATCGAGCGCTTCATCCGCGAGGAATACTGGCAGATCGCCGCCATCCTCAAAACGCCGCGCAACGACAGTTTCGAGGCGCGGCTCACCGCCTTTGCCGGCAAGAAGCTGCAAAAACTCGATATCGCCAACAAGGCGCAGGCCGACGACATCAAGGCGATGCTGGAAGGCGCGACCTTCAAGGCATTGTCGGTCGAAGCCAAGCCGACAAAGCGCAATCCCGGCCCGCCCTTCACCACCTCGACGCTGCAGCAGGCCGCCTCGTCCGGGCTCGGCTTCTCGGCGACGCGCACCATGCAAGTGGCGCAAAAGCTCTACGAAGGCATGGATATCGGCGGCGAGACCGCCGGCCTCATCACCTATATGCGAACCGACGGCGTGCAGATGGCGCCGGAGGCGATCGAGGCCGCCCGCAACGCCATCGTCAGCGAATTCGGTGCGAAATACCTGCCGGAGAAGCCGCGTTTCTACACCACCAAGGCCAAGAACGCCCAGGAAGCCCACGAGGCGATCCGCCCGACCGATTTCCGGCGCACGCCGGCTTCCGTTCGGCAATATCTCGACGCCGACCAGGCCCGCCTCTACGAGCTGATCTGGAAGCGCGCCATCGCCAGCCAGATGCAGCCGGCCGAGATCGAGCGCACCACGGCCGAGATCGAGGCCGTCAACGGCGCTCGCACCGCCGAGCTGCGCGCGATCGGTTCGGTCATCCGCTTCGATGGCTTCATCGCCGCCTATACCGACCAGAAGGACGAGGACGCGGAGGACGAGGAGAGCCGCCGCCTGCCCGAGATCCGCTCCGGCGAGCAACTTGCCCGCCAGGCGATCAACGCCACCCAGCACGCCACCGAACCGCCGCCGCGCTATTCCGAGGCGTCGCTGATCAAGAAGCTGGAGGAGCTCGGCATCGGCCGGCCATCGACCTACACCGCGATCCTGAAGACGCTCGAGGATCGCGACTACGTCACCATCGACCGGCGCAAGCTGGTGCCGCAGGCCAAGGGCCGGCTGCTCTCGGCCTTCCTCGAAAGCTTCTTCGAGCGTTACGTCGAATATGATTTCACCGCTTCGCTCGAAGAGAAGCTCGACGAGATTTCCGACGGCAAGCTCGCCTGGAAGGACGTTCTGCGCGACTTCTGGAAGGATTTCTCCGGCGCCGTCGACGACATCAAGGAATTGCGTGTCACCGACGTGCTCGATGCGCTCAACGAAGAGCTCGCGCCGCTTGTCTTCCCGGAGCGCGAAGACGGCTCCAACCCGCGCATCTGCCCGAAATGCGGCACCGGAAATCTGTCGCTGAAGCTCGGCAAGTTCGGCGCTTTCGTCGGCTGCTCGAACTATCCGGAGTGCTCCTACACCCGCCAGCTCGGCGACGCCGCCAACCCCAATGGCGAGAACGGCAATGGCGAGGACGGCGTCAGGCTGCTCGGCAAGGATCCTTACACGGCCGAGGAAATCACGCTGAGGAGCGGCCGCTTCGGTCCCTATATCCAGCGCGGCGAAGGCAAGGACGCCAAGCGCTCGAGCCTGCCCAAGGGCTGGACGCCCGAGTCGATCGACCACGAGAAGGCGCTGGCCCTGCTGGCTCTGCCGCGCGACGTCGGAAAACATCCCGAAACCGGCAAGATGATCTCGGCCGGCCTCGGCCGCTACGGCCCGTTCGTGCTGCATGACGGCACCTACGCCAATCTGGAGAGCATCGAGGACGTGTTCTCGATCGGCCTGAACCGCGCCGTCTCGGTGATCGCCGAGAAGCAGCAGAAGGGCAAGGGCGGCCGCAACGGCGCCACGCCGGCGGCGCTGAAAGAGCTTGGCGACCATCCGGACGGCGGCGGCAAGATCACGGTACGCGACGGCCGCTACGGGCCCTATGTCAATTACGGCAAGGTCAATGCGACGCTGCCCAAGGGCAAGGACCCGCAATCGGTGACGATGGAAGAGGCGCTCGCCCTGATCGCCGAAAAGGAAGCCAAGGGCGGAGGTGGCAAAAAGCCCTTCCGCAGGGCGGCGAAGAAGGGGTAGCAGGACGTGGCGCGCAGGATCTCCGGAAGAAGCCACGGCGATCCGCGCCACGCCGACACGAGGGCCAAGGTCAAGGACGACTATCGGCCCTCGCGCGACGAGATCCTGCGCTACATCGCCGAAAATCCCGACCGCTCCGGCAAGCGCGAGATCGCCAAGGCCTTTGCGCTGCGCGGCGAGGATCGCGTCTGGCTGAAGGACATGTTGCGCGATCTCCAGGATGAAGGTCTGCTCAACAAGGAGCGCAAGCGCCTGACCCGCGCCGGCGCAGTGCCTCACGTCGCCGTGCTCGATATTTTCGGCCGAGACGAAGACGGCGTGCTCCTGGCCAATCCGAGCGAATATACCGGCGCCGGTTCTCCGCCCGTCATCGCCATCCGCATCTCGCGCGGCGCCGGCGGCCCGGCGCCCGGCATCGGCGACCGTGTGCTTGCCAAAACCTTCCCGACCGACGACCCGTCGGGCCCCGCCTATACCGGCCGGGTGATGAAGATCTTCGAGAAGCGCAGCGACGCGGTGCTCGGCGTCTTCCGCGTGCTGAAGGACGGCACGTTCCGCATCGAGCCCGTCGAACGCCGCCAGCCGGAGCTGATCGTCGACAAGGAATTCCAGAACGGCGCCCGGAACGGCGATCTCGTCGAGGTCGAGCCGGCGCGGGCATCACGTTACGGGCTGCCCAGGGCAAAAGTGCTGGCGGTGCTGGGATCCTTGAGCAGCGAAAAGGCGGTCTCGATGATCGCCATCCATGCCCACGACATCCCCCATGTCTTTCCGGCGGATGTGATTGCCGAGGCCGAAGCGGTGAAACCAGCGACGCTCGATCACCGCGAGGATTGGCGCGACCTGCCGTTGGTGACCATCGATCCGGCCGACGCCAAGGACCATGACGATGCTGTCTTCGCCACGCCCGACACGGACGAGAAGAATCCCGGCGGGGTCGTCGTCACCGTGGCGATCGCCGATGTCGCGGCCTATGTGCGCTATGGAAAGCCGCTCGACCGCGAAGCCTTGAAGCGCGGCAATTCGGTCTATTTCCCGGACCGGGTCGTGCCGATGCTGCCCGAACGCATCTCCAACGACCTCTGCTCGCTGCGCGAAGGCGAGGACCGGCCGGCCATCGCGGTGCGCATCACCTTCTCCTCGGAAGGCCGAAAGCTGCGCCATTCCTTCCACCGTGTGATGATGAAGTCGGCGGCCAAGCTCGCCTACCCGCAGGCGCAAGCCGCGATCGACGGCGTGCCCGACGACAAGACCCGGCCGCTCCTCGACAGCGTCCTGAAGCCGCTCTGGGATGCCTATGCCGTGCTGAAGCGCGGCCGCGACGCCCGCCAGCCGCTGGAGCTCGACCTGCCGGAACGCAAGATCCTGCTGAAGCCGGACGGCACCGTCGACCGGGTCGTCGTGCCGGAGCGTCTCGACGCGCATAAGCTCATCGAGGAGTTCATGATCCAGGCCAATGTCGCGGCCGCCGAGACCCTGGAGGGCAAGAAAGAGCCCCTCGTCTACCGCATCCATGACGCGCCGTCGCTCGCCAAGCAGGAATCGCTGCGTGAGTTCCTGCAAACGCTCAGCCTGTCTCTGGCGCGCGGCGCGCAGATGCGGCCCAGCCAGTTCAACGGCATTCTGGAGCGGGTGCGCGGTGCCGACAACGAGGCGCTGGTCAACGAAGTGGTGCTGCGCTCGCAGAGCCAGGCGGAGTACTCGCCGAAGAACATCGGCCATTTCGGCCTCAACCTCCGTCGCTACGCGCATTTCACCTCGCCGATCCGCCGCTATGCCGATCTGATCGTCCACCGGGGGCTTATCTCGGCGCTTGGACTTGGGCCTGGCGGGCTGACGCAGCAGGAGGCGGACCGGCTGGAAGAGGTCGCCGCGCTGATCTCGGCCACGGAACGCCGCGCCATGGCCGCCGAGCGCGATACGGTCGACCGGCTGATCGCCGCCTATCTCGCCGAGCGCGTCAACGACACGTTCGACGCGCGCATCTCCGGCGTCACCAAGGCGGGGCTGTTTGTCCAATTGCCGCAGTATGGCGCCGACGGCTTTATTCCGGTGTCAACTCTGGGCGGCGACTACTATATCTATGACGAAACCGCCCGATCGCTGTTCGGCGAACGCACCGGCAAAGGCTATCAGCTTGCCGACCGCGTCGAAGTTCGGCTGGTCGAAGTCGCGCCGATGGCCGGTGCGATGCGTTTCGAGATGCTGACCGACCCGAAGCCCCTGCCCGGCTCGAGGCGGTCGTTCCACAAGGCCAAGGGCCGCGCCCGCGCGTCGCAACCGCGCGTCGGTCCGCGCGGCAGGAGAAGATGATGCCAGGCGATTCGCATGTGGAAGAACAGGTTTTTGGTGGCGAGCATCACTCTGGCCGTGTCGCCCGTCCGCTGTGGACGGCGATCAAGCGCGGCCTTCTCGGCCGTTGCCCGCGTTGCGGCGAAGGCAAGCTGTTTTACGCCTTCACCAAGACCGTCGACACGTGCAGCGTCTGTGGCGAGGAGATCCATCACCATCGCGCGGACGACCTGCCTGCCTATCTGGTCATTGTCATTGTCGGCCACATCGTGGTTGGCTCGTTCATGGCAGTGGAGGCGACCACCACGCTGTCAAACTTACAGCACGCGCTGATCTGGGTGCCGCTGACCATCATTCTCGCGCTCGCACTTTTGCAACCGGTCAAGGGCGCCGTCATCGGCCTGCAATGGGCGCTTTATATGCACGGCTTCGGCGGCGAGAAGGATGAATTCGAGAGCCATTCGTAAGCCAGGTCGCACCGCTGTCCGCCCTGGTTCAAAAGCCGCGACGCGCAAGCCACTTTCACAGCAAGGAAGTTTCCGCTAGGTCGGGCGCATGGAAGGAATGACCAAGGCGGATGTCGACAAGCTCGATAAGGGCCTGGCCGTGCGCAGCGGCCGGGCGTTGCGTCCGCGTGATGCCGCGACGCTTATTCTGCTCGATCGCCAGGGCAAGGATGTCCTGGTGCTGATGGGCAGGCGCCACGCCAGGCATGCCTTCATGCCCGGAAAATACGTCTTTCCCGGCGGCCGCACCGATCCCGCGGACAGCCGCATTGCCGTCGGCGCGCCTCTGCGCGGCGAAGAAGAGAAAAAGCTGGTCGCCGGCCCCGGCCGCGCCAGCGCGGCGCGGGCGCAAGCAATCGCCCTGTCGGCGATTCGCGAGACCTATGAGGAAGCCGGCCTGCTGATCGGCCGCAAGGGCGCCTTCTCGACCGCGAAGCGCGACTGGCAGGGTTTCGCCGAACATGGCGTCATCCCGTCGCTGGACGTGCTCCGCTTCGTCGCCCGCGCCATCACCCCGCCCAATCGCGTGCGCCGTTTCGACACGCGCTTCTTCAGCGCCTGGCGCCACGACGTTGCCGTGGAATTGCCCGGCGGCGGCCCGACCAACGAGCTGGAGGAACTCGTCTGGCTGCCGCTTGCCGATGCCCGCAAGGCCGACATCCCGGACATCACCGGCATGATCCTGGAAGAACTGGAAGGTCGGCTTGCAGAGGATCCCTTGCTGCGGCCGGGCGGCGCCGTGCCGTTCTTCCGGCTCGTCCGCAACCGCTTCGTCCGCGAAGTCCTTTAGAAGCAGAGCATTTTGGTCCCATGACGGTCGATACCCAACAACAGGGCGACGAACGCGTACACTGGCTGCCGATGGTCGCGGCTATCTCCTCGATCAGCGTCGTCGGCATCGCCATCGGCCTCGGCATGCCGCTGCTCAGCGTCATTCTGGAAAGCCGCGGCCACTCCGCATCGATGATCGGCCTCAACACGGCCGTCGCCGGCCTCGCCTCGATCGCCGGCGCGCCTCTGGCCACGCCGCTTGCCATGCGGCTCGGCGTCGCCTGGACCATGCTGTTGATGATCGCCATCGGCGCGCTCGCGTTCGTCGGCTTTCACTTCGCGCCGGATTTCTGGATGTGGTTCCCGCTCCGCGTCGCCTTGCATATCTCGCTGACGGTGCTGTTCATCCTGTCGGAATTCTGGATCAGCACCTCCGCGCCGCCGAACCGCCGCGGCCTTGTGCTTGGCATCTACGCCACCGTTTTGTCGCTCGGCTTTGCCGCCGGACCCTGGCTGTTCGCCCATCTCGGCAGTTCGGGCTTCCTGCCATTCGGCGTCACCATAGCGCTGGTCACGCTTGCCGCGATTCCAGTGTTGGCGGCCCGCAACGAGAGCCCGACCATCGTCGCCGAGAGCGAGACCAGCCATTTCCTGCGCTACGTCTGGCTGGTGCCGACGGCGACCTTCGCTGTGCTTGTCTTCGGCGCGGTCGAGACCGGCGGTTTCTCGCTCTTCCCCGTCTATGGCAGCCGGATCGGCTATTCCGAGGCCGACGCTGCACTTCTGCTGACGATGATCGGGCTCGGCAACGTGCTTCTGCAGATCCCGATCGGCATGATCAGCGACCGTGTCTCGGACCGGCGCCATCTGCTTCTGGGCTGCGCCACCGTCGGCCTGATCGGCACCGTCTTCATGCCCTTCTTCGCGCAGAACTGGCATCTTATGGCCGCCCTTCTGTTTGTCTGGGGCGGTGTCGTCGCGGCCATGTACACGATCGGCCTTGCCCATCTCGGCTCGCAGCTTTCCGGCCATGAGCTGGCATCCGCCAACGCGGCCTTCGTGCTGTGCTATGGCGTCGGCATGGTGATCGGTCCGCAGGCGATCGGCATCGGCATGGACGCCTTCGGCCCCTCGGGCTTCGGCTGGTCGCTGGCGATCTTCTTCGCCGCCTACATGCTTCTGGTCCTGGTCAGGCTGGTGCGCAAGATTCTCTAGCGGCGGACGCCGCCGGCACCCGGCATCCTGACATCACCGTGTCAGCAGCACCCCTGCTATACCCTGCCTCCAACGCCAGGCAGGAGAATTGCGATGATCGACAGCGGCTTTGAAACCAAATCCCTCAGGATGGAACTGCTTCTGCTCGTCACATTCCAGGCGCCGGCCGCCGATGTCGAGCGCATCATGGAGGCGGTGGTGGCGATCACCCCACTGCCCATGGGCAAATATGACAGCAACGCCTATCAGTCGGCGCAGGGCATCGAGCGCTATCGGCCGCTCGACGGCGCCGCCGCCGGCGCCGAGAACGAACTGCGCCGGCGGCCGGGCACCGTCGAAGTGTCATTCGAGATCGCTGACGACCAGGCGCTCGCCGCCCGTGTCGTCGAGGCGATATTCCAGGCCCATTCCTACCAGGAGCCCGTCATCCGCATCCAGCCGCTGTTGGCCAGCCGCTCCAAGGGCCTGGACGACCGCGCCAATCCGAATCGCTGGTGGAACACGACGGGCGACTGGAAAAAGAAGGGACAGTTGGTCGAGCATAGCGCTTGAAGCGGTGAAATCGCCCATGCCGAAATTAGGCGAAGAAGGCGCCCGGGCTTGACTTTCCGGGCGCGTTCTTTATGTGTCGCGCCAAGTTTCCCGCGTCCGGGTGTTTTCCCCGTGCTCCAGCGGCCAAAACTCCACGAACATTAACGGACGAACATCATGGCCAAAGCCGCAAACATCAAGATCAAGCTTCTGTCGACCGCCGACACCGGGTTCTTCTACGTGACCAGCAAGAACAGCCGTACCAAGACGGACAAGCTCTCGTTCCGCAAGTACGATCCGGTCGCCAAGAAGCACGTCGAGTTCAAGGAAACCAAGATCAAGTAATCCGGTTTCCCGCCGTGTAAGCCAAAAGCGCCGCCCTTGGGGCGGCGTTTTTGTTTTCAGGAGGGATCGGCGGCAAGGTAGCCGCGCCGCTGTTCAGCGCTGGTTCCCGGTCGGTTCAAAGCATGTCTCCCGAAAGTGGACCGGTTTCGGGATAAAGACATGCGTAATCAAAAACCTGAAGCGCACGGAGCGAATCTGAGAGATCGCGACGCGCTTTAGTCTTTTGAAAAAAGGGGGCCGGTCGGCGTTTGGCAGCGGTACGAGGAGGCCACTATGTGCCAGCGCCGGCCGGCCGACCCCACGGACCCAGGAGATGCGGCGGACCTGAGCATCATGGGGTATTTTTCGGATCGAGCCGGCTAGTCTACCCTCGTGCCGGCCTTGCCTTCTGTCTATGCGCCGCAGATTTGCGCAAGACCTTATAAAAATCAACCATTTCTTAACCACCGCTCGCGAATCGCTTGGGTTAAGGTAAATTCCTAACCTTGTGGGGACGGCCGGGAATCGGCGCCTTTTGCAGGCATGCCGCTGAAGCGCGAACATGCGCGAAATCTAAATCTAAAGCATAAACAGCGGGTCGGGAAGATGGCGAGGCGCTTCAAGCCGCCTTGGCGACCACCCGGTTGCGGCCGCCGCTTTTGGCTTCATAGAGCGCAAGATCGGCGCGCTTCATCAGCGCCGCGACGCTGTCGGTTCCCTTCAGAAGCGAGGATACGCCGACGCTGACCGTCACCTCGATCGTCTTGCCGTCGCTCCCGATGGCAAAAGGCGCCTGGGCGATCTCGGCGCGGATACGCTCGGCCACTTTCTCTGCGACCGCGCCGTCGGTGTTGGGCATGACCACGACGAACTCCTCCCCGCCGAAGCGGCAGGCGAGATCGATGCCGCGCACATTCTTGCGCAGCCGTCTGGCGAATTCCCGCAGCACATCGTCGCCGCCGTCATGGCCATAGGTGTCGTTGATCGACTTGAAGCGGTCGAGATCGGTGATCATCACCGACAGCGGCCGCCGCCGCGCTGCGGCGCGATCGAACAGCGTCTGCAGTTGGCTGTCGAGGTAGCGCCGGTTGTGCAGCCCGGTCAGCCCGTCGATCACCGCCATCTCGATCGTCTGGGCGACGCTGGCGCGCAACTGATCGTTGTAGCGCTTGCGCCGCACCTGTGTGCGCAGCCGCGCCATCAGCTCGTGCTGGTCGATCGGCCGGATCAGGTAGTCGTTGATGCCGAGCTCCAGTCCGCGCAGGATGCGGCCCTCCTCGCCCTCGTCAGCGAGCAGCATGATCGGCAGGAAGCGGGTGCGGTCGAGCGAACGCAGTTGCGAGCAAAGCCTCAGCGCATCGAAGCCGGAGAATGCGGTCGAGATCAGCACGCATTCATACGGCATCTCCGCCGCCTGGAAGAACCCTGCATTTGGATCGGTCGCGACATCGAGCTCGGCGCTGTGGCGCAGCATCTTCTGGATGCGTTCGACCGAGGATCTGCGCTCGTCGATGAGAAGCACCTTCGGCTTGACGTCTTCGGTCGCGAAATCACGGCTCAGAAGTTCCTCGATCCCGATATTGCGCGTGGTCGAGGCGCGCAGCCTGAGCTCGTCGGTCAGCGACTTCAGCCTGACGAGGCTCTTCACGCGCGTCATCAGCTGCAGGTCGTTGACCGGCTTGGTCAGGAAATCGTCCGCGCCGGCCTCGAGGCCGCGCACCCGGTCCGAGACCTGGTCGAGCGCGGTGATCATGACCACCGGTATATGCGAGGTCGCCGGATCGCCCTTCAGGCGCTTGCAGACCTCGAACCCGTCCATGCCTGGCATCATCACGTCGAGCAGCACGACGTCGACCTTGCCGTTCTCGCAGGTCTCGATCGCATCCGGGCCGTTATTGGCCGTCAGCACCTCGAAATACTCGGCAAGCAGCCGAACCTCCAGCAGCCGCACATTGGCGGGGATATCGTCGACGACGAGGATCCGCGCGGTCATCAGAAAACTCCGGTTCTGCTGGTCTCGGGCATCAGGCATCGCCCAGATAGGATTTGATCGTCTCGATGAAGCGCGGCACCGAGATCGGCTTGGAGATATAGGCCTCGCAGCCGCCCTGGCGGATGCGCTCCTCATCGCCTTTCATCGCGAAGGCGGTGACGGCGATGACAGGGATCGAATGCAATTCGTCGTCTTCCTTCAGCCATTTGGTCACTTCCAGGCCGGAGACCTCGGGCAGCTGGATGTCCATCAAAATGAGGTCCGGCCGGTGCTGGCGCGCCAGATCCAACGCCTCCAACCCGTTGCGCGTGCGGACCGTCTCGTAACCGCTGGCTTCGATGAGGTCCCGAAAGAGCTTCATGTTGAGCTCGTTGTCCTCGACGATCATGACCTTCTTAGCCATCAATTTCCCGTCCCGACCGCCCTCGAAGTCGAAGACCGTCGTAATGCGTCTCCTCGGACCGCACCCAACCCTTTCCACCCTAGCCCAATATAATTGACGAAACGGAAACCGGAGGTTGGAAAGCTGCACCAATTCCACCTTCGGGCGTTTTGTGGGAGAGAGCGGAGGCTTGCCGCGAGCGACGCTTGCCGTTACTGCGTTAGCAGACTCAAAAATCCACCATTCCAAAAG
>NZ_RZSA01001150.1:0-1891 GCF_003998075.1 Mesorhizobium sp. M2A.F.Ca.ET.037.01.1.1
GCACCATCGTCTATAATGGCGCCAAGCAGGCGGCGGCTGATCTCGGGCCGAAGGTCGACTACATCTTTTCCGGCTGGGACGTCGAAAAGATGGTGCAGCAATTGCGCGAGGCGGTCGCCGTCAAGCCGCAGGGCATCGCCATGATGGGCCATCCGGGCGACGCGGCGATCATGCCGCTGGCCGAACAGGCGCATAAGGACGGCATCAAGATGATGTACCAGAACGTTCCGGTGCCGACGGTGGTGGCTGCGTTCGGCGGCGGCTATGTCGGCGCGCAGCAGGAGCAGCAGGGGCGCGCGCTCGGCGCCGAGGCGTTCAAGCTGGCCGGGCTGAAGGCCGGCGACAAGGCGATCATGATCGGCCCGTTCGAGAACGAGAGCCGTGGCGCGCGCGAGCGTGGAACGGTCGCCGCGCTGAAGGAGGCCGGCGTCGATGTCGTTCAGATCAATTCGCAAACCGAATGGGCAGCCGATCCCAATCTCGCGATCCCGCCGATCACTGCGGCGCTGCTCGACAATCCCGGCGTCAAGGCGGTCGGCTATCCCGGCGGGCAGATGCTCGGCAATGTCGCCACCTACATGCAGGCGGCGGGCAGGAAGCCCGGCGACATCTTCAATTTCGGCTTCGACACCAGCCCGCAGATCGTCGAGGCCTTCAAGGGCGGCTGGGTGCAGCTGACGGCCGACCAGCAGCCGTTCATGCAAGGCTATCTGCCGATCCTCAGTCTCTGCCAGCAGGTGGTGCTCGGTCTTGCCCCCATGAACGTCGACACCGGCGCCGGCTTCGTGACGCCGCAGAACTACGAGATCGTCTCAGAGCTCGCCAAGCAGGCGCTGCGCTGACCTCCCAGGCCGCCGGCCGGACCCAACCCGGCCGGCGGGACCGCCTGCGGACGAGGCAGGGATAACACACAATTCAAGCGAGGATCGCATGAGCGAACGCATCATCGAACTGCGCGACATCAAGAAATCCTACGGCCAGGTCTATGCCTTGGGCGGCGTCAACCTCAGCGTCGATCGCGGCGAAGTGGTCGGCCTGATCGGCGACAACGGCGCCGGCAAATCGACGCTGATCAAGATCCTGTCCGGCGTGGTCAGGCCGACCAGCGGCGAAATCCTGGTGCGTGGCAAACCGGTCAGCGGATGGAGCGCGGCACGTTCGCGCGACGCCGGCATCGAGACCGTGTTCCAGGACCGGGCTCTGGCCGTGCAGCAGACCATCGTGCGCAACATCTTCATGGGCCGCGAGCTCACCGGCTTCATGGGCTGGCTGAAGGTCAACAAGGAGGTCGCGGAGGCGAGCCGGCTAATGCGCGAGATCGGCTTCACCTCGAAAGTGTTCACGCCGCAGTCGATCGTCGGCCAGCTTTCGGGCGGCGAGCGGCAGGGCGTGGCGATCGCTCGCGCCATCTACAAGCAGGCGGAGCTGATCATCCTCGACGAGCCGACGACGGCGCTGTCGCTGACCGAAACCGCCAAGGTCTTCCACTTCGTGCGCCAGGTGCGGGCGAGCGGCCGCTCGATCCTGTTCATCGGCCACAACATCCACCATGTCTTCGACATCGCCGACCGCTTCGTCGTGCTCGACCGCGGCAAGGTGGCGCTGACGGCCGACCGCAGCGAGGTCAAGTCGGCCGACGACCTGATCAACTTCATGGAAGATGTGGCGCATCCCGGCGGCCTGCCGGGGCTGCACGAGGGCGCGGAGCAGAGAGCGTGATGAGCAAGGCCATGGAACCCGATCTGCAAACGCCTCTCAGGAGAACAAGCGGCCAGGCTGCCAAGGAATGGAGCCATCCGTCGAACCACTGGCTGCGCGGCTTCGTGCTCGACAACCGCGCTTCGCTCGGCACGCTCGCGGTGTTCATCGTCATGATGGCGGTGTTCATGAT
>NZ_RZSA01001151.1:0-1886 GCF_003998075.1 Mesorhizobium sp. M2A.F.Ca.ET.037.01.1.1
CCTGCTCGTCGTGCAACTGGCGAAGCTCGCCGGTGCTGCGACCATCATCCTGTCGACCAGGCAGGCCTCGCGCCGCGCGCTTGCCGAGGAGCTCGGCGCGACGGCAACGGTGGATCCAAGCGCCGGCGATCCGGTCGCAGCCATCGCCGGCCCGAATGGCCTGGCGCCCGGCGGCGTCGACATGGTGCTGGAGTGCGCTGGCGTGCGCGACACGGTCGAACAGTCGATGCGGATTGCCAAAGCCGGCGGCACGGTCGTGATCGTCGGCGTGGTGCCGCAAGGCATGAAGGTGGAGATCGAGCCGTTCGATCTTTTGTTTCGCGAATTGAAGGTGCTCGGCTCCTTCCTCAACCCGTTCACGCATGGCCGGGCGGCGCAGTTGATTGCCTCCGGGGCGATCGAGATCGATAGGCTGATCTCAAGGCAGGTCAGCTTGGAAGAGGCTCCAGACGTCATCGCCAATCCGCCGGCGCCGGGCGAGGTCAAGGTGCTGGTGGTGCCGGGACGAGGCTGAGACGCAGTTCTCCCTTCTCCCCTTGTGGGAGAAGGTGTCGCCGAAGGCGACGGATGAGGGGTGCTCCAGCTTGGCGCGGACGGCACTCCGTCCAACACCCCTCATCCGTCTCGGCGCTGCGCGCCGATCCACCTTCTCCCACAAGGGGAGAAGGTAAGGGCAAGCCTACAGCTTGCCGTTGCGCTGCTGCACCATCATGAAGGTGTCGTAATTATATTCGGCGACCTGGGCCCAGAGATAGTGCTCCTTGCGGAAGCCCTTGATCGATTCCCAGATCTTCTTGAACGGCGCGTTGTTGGCTTCCATTTCGGCATAGACTTCGTTGGCCTTTTCGAAGCAGGCCGCCAGGATTTCCTGGCTGAAAGGCGCCAGCTTGGCGCCGCCGGCCACCAGCCGCTTCACCGCCGCCGGATTGAGGAAGTCGTATTTCTGCAGCATGTTGGCGTCCGCCGCCTGGGCGGCGGTGTGCACCAGCGACTTGTAGGCCGGCGACAGCTCTTCGTATTTGGCCTTGTTGAAGAGCAGGTGCACGGTCGGGCCGCCTTCCCACCAGCCGGGATAGTAGTAATAGGGCGCGACCTTGTAGAAGCCGAGCTTCTCGTCGTCATAGGGGCCGACCCATTCGGCCGCATCGATCGTGCCCTTTTCCAGCGCCGGGTAGATGTCGCCGCCGGCGATCTGCTGCGGCACGACTCCGAGCTTCTGCACGACCTTGCCGGCAAAACCGCCGATGCGCATCTTCAGGCCGGACAGGTCGGCGACCGTGTTGATCTGCTTGCGGAACCAGCCGCCCATCTGCACGCCCGTGTTGCCGCCCGGCAGACCGAAAAGGCCCTGCGTGGCCAGGAATTCGTTGAACAGGTCGATGCCGCCGCCATGGTAGTGCCAGGCATTCATGCCGCGCGCATTGAGCGAGAACGGCACGGCCGCGCCCAGCGCCCAGGTGGGATCCTTGCCCCAGTAATAGTATGCCACCGTATGACAGGCTTCGACCGTGCCGGCTGCGGTGGCGTCCGCCGCCTGCAGACCGGGCACCAGTTCGCCGGAGGCGAAGACCTGGACCTGGAAATTGCCATCGGTCGCTTCCGACAGCATTTTCGAGAAGACCTCGGCGCCGCCATAGATCGTGTCGAGCGACTTGGGGAAGGACGACGCAAGCCGCCAGGTCACTTTCGGGTTGGACTGGGCGATGGCCGGCGCGGCGAGCGTCGCGGCCGCTGCCGCGGCGCCCACGCCGGACGCACCGGCCTTGCGGATGAATGAACGACGATCCATTAAGTTTCCTCCCTTGCGGATCAGCTGACCGATGCCGGGACATTCTCGGTGCCCGGACCGGTTGTCGAGAACCATACACGGGCAAGAAGTCGAGTCC
>NZ_RZSA01001152.1:0-1886 GCF_003998075.1 Mesorhizobium sp. M2A.F.Ca.ET.037.01.1.1
CACCACGACCGACGCGCCCGGCCGGATCGCTGCCAGGTCGACGCCGTGCAGGCAGCAGGCCAGCGGCTCGCAGAAGGCGCCATGCGTCGGTCTTAGGTTCGGGGGTAGCCGGAACGCCTGCCTGTGCGGCATCAGCACATAGTCGGCGAAGCCGCCGTCGCGATGGATGCCGATGGCGCTGAGATTGCTGCAGAGATTGACGCGGCCGGCATGGCAGTGGGCGCAGCGTCCGCAGGCGATGTTGGGATCGCCGGTGACGCGGTCGCCGATCGCAATGCCGGACACTGCCGCGCCGACGGCTTCGACAATGCCGGAGAATTCATGGCCGAGCGTCACCGGCGGCGTGCAGGGGAACTCGCCGTGGAAAAGGTGCCGGTCGGTGCCGCAGACGCCGCAGGCTTCGATGCGCACGAGAACGTGCTCGGGCCCGGGAAAGGGTTTGGGGACCTCGCGCAGCGCGATCTTGCCTACCGCCTCCAGCCGCACGGCTCTCATGGTCCGCTCGCCTCAGTTGAATTTGGGTGGCTGCGAGAGGTCGGGTGCCGGCGCCGCCGGTTTGGCCGGCGCTTCGCCGAAGCTCGGTGGCTGCGACAGGTCGGGCGTGCCTGGCGCCGCCGGCGCGCCGCCATTGGCGGGCGCCGCGCCGTTATTGGTGGGTGGCGTGCCGAGCGGCGACAGCGAGGGCATGTCGGGCAGCTTCAGGTCTATCGTGCTGGGCTCCACCGCCGCTCCCTTGTAGCGCATGACCATCTGCGGGAAGGCGATGGTGAGCCCGATCATGATCACCTGGATGCAGACGAACGGCACGGCGCCCCAATAGATCTGCCCGGTAGAGACTGGCGCGATCTGCTTTCCGGTGATCCTGTCCAGGTAAGGCACGCGGGCCGCGACCGAGCGCAGGTAGAACAGCGCGAAGCCGAATGGCGGATGCATGAAGCTGGTCTGCATGTTGACGCCGAGCAGCACGCCGAACCAGATCAGGTCGATGCCGAGCTTGTCGGCGGCGGGCGCCAGCAGCGGCACGATGATGAAGGCGAGCTCGAAAAAATCGAGGAAGAAGGCAAGCACGAAGACCAGGATGTTGACGCCGATCAGGAAGCCCGTCTCGCCGCCGGGCAGCGAGATCAACAGATGCTCGACCCAGATGTGGCCGTTGACGCCGTAGAAGGTCAGCGAGAAGACGCGCGCGCCGATCAGGATGAACAGCACGAAGGAGGAAAGCCTGGTCGTCGAGGCGAGCGCCTGTTTGACGACGTCGAGCGACAGCCGCCCCTTGGCCGCCGCCATGATCAATGCTCCGACCGAACCCATGGCGCCGCCCTCGGTCGGCGTGGCGATGCCGAGGAAGATCGTGCCCAGCACCAGGAAGATCAGCGCCAGCGGCGGGATCAGCACGATTACCACCTGCTGCGCCAGCTTGGACATCATGTTGATGCGCAGCCGCTGGTCGACGATGGCGGCGACATAGATGACGATGACCCCGACGGCGAAGCCGAGGATGTCGGCATTGTCGCCCTGTGTCGGTGCAAGATAGCGATAGGCGCCATAGGAGATCGCACCGGTAACCAGAAGCGCCACGATCAGCGACAGCACGCCGCGGCCGAGCGTTCGGGCTTCGAGCGGCAGCGCCGGCATCGAGTTCGGCCGGACGATCGAAATGATCAGGATGTAGAGCATGTAGATACCGGTCAGCACGATGCCCGGGATCAACGCGCCGGCATACATGTCGCCGACCGAGCGCCCGAGCTGGTCGGCGAGCACGATCAGCACCAGCGAGGGCGGGATGATCTGCGCGAGCGTGCCGGAAGCCGCGATGACGCCGGAGGCGACCCTGCGGTCATAGCCGTAGCGCAACATGATCGGCAGGGAGATCAGCCCCATGGCGA
>NZ_RZSA01001153.1:0-1879 GCF_003998075.1 Mesorhizobium sp. M2A.F.Ca.ET.037.01.1.1
GCTCTGAGATGGTCGGAGGGGCATGGGCTGGTTGGCTCGCGGAGTCGCTCCAGGATAATGCACGGCGCTCCTTTAAGCGAATGAATCGATGTGAACGTCGAAGCAACTAGCGCAGCAATTTTTCACATCGATTCACTCGCCGGCTTAGCCCGCCCAACCTATCGTCCACTTACCGACCTGAAACGGTGCCCTCCACCGAGCGCTGGAGGCCAAGTCCACCTACGACACGCAATGGAGGACAATGTGAGCAAAGGAAAAGTGCTTATTCTCGGGTCCAATGCGACCAGGATCGAGGTTAAGGGCGGCCGGTGGGGCGCTACAGGACAGTACCTCAATGAGACGGTCGTTCCAGCAATGGCCGTCATCGATGCCGGCTATGAGGTCGTGCTCGCGACGCCGAATGGCGAAAAACCGGTAATCGACAAGGCTTCTGATGCGCCGGCGCATTTCGGCGGCGACAAGGAGGCGTACGATCGCGCCAAGGCCTTCTACGCCGACCATCCATCGATGACGCCGCGAATGCTCCGGTCGGTAATCGAAGAAGGGCTGGACAACTACGCCGGTGTGTTCGCTCCGGGTGGGCAGGCCCCGGTCGTCGACCTCATGCAGGATCAGGACGTCGGCGATGTGCTCCGCCATTTTCATGAGAAGGCGAAGCCCACGGCCCTGCTTTGCCACGGACCCATATCAGCGGTCGCCGCGATGCCCTACGCACGCGAGTTTCGCGCGGCTTTGATTGCCGGAGATCCGGACAAGGCGGCAGAGTGGGCCAAAGGCTGGCAGTATGCGGGCTACAAGATGACGATATTCTCTTCGACCGAAGAGAAGGTGATCGAGGACAACATCTTGCACGCGAAAATCTATTTCCACATGCCTTACGCGCTGACGCTTGCAGGCGCCAACGTGACCACAACTCCGGTCGATTTCGATCCCTATGTGGTCGAGGATCGCGAACTGATCACGGGCCAGAACCCGCGTTCGGATCATCCGATAGGTGCAGCGCTGATCGCTGCGCTCGACCGCCAGTGCGAAGGCAAGCGCGCCGCCTGAGGTCCTGCGGGTCGGCCTCGGCGCCGACCCAACCTCCCGGAGAAAGAACTGGATCATGTCGACCGGTGTCAAGATCGTGGGAATCCTTACCGCTTGGCCAGGCAAGGCCGCAGAGCTCCAGCGGCTCCTATGCGCCACACGAGTATCCAGCCGGACGGAGCCCGGCAATATGAGATGGGACATCTGGCGCGACCGTGCCAATCCGGACCGCTTCATACTTGACGAGCTCTACTCAGACGACACCGCGCTTAACGTCCATCGCGAGACGCCGCACTTCAAGAACTATGCAAAGAAGATCGGCGATCTGGCCGAACGAACACCGATCGTTCTCGATCCGGTCGACGTCACATGAAACGCTAGGAGAACAGGACAATGAAACGTGCAATTACAGGATTACTCGCAGCCATGATCACAACGGCTTCCCCGCTCGCAGCCTCCGCTGCCGAAAAGGCCGTCTCAATCGTGCTCGTTCGCGGTGCCTTCGTCGATGCCTCCGGGTGGCAGGCCGTCCATGACATCCTGTCCGCGAAAGGTTACGAGGTCTTGGCGGTGCAGAACCCGACTGTCACCCTTAAAGGTGACGTTGAAGCGACCCGCCAGGTTATCGCCAGGGCCAAGAAGCCGGTGGTGCTCGTGGGTCATTCCTATGGCGGCGCGGTCATTACAGAGGCTGGCGATCTGCCCAAGGTGCAGAGCCTGGTCTACCTCGCCGCCTACGCGCCCCAGGCCGGAGAATCCGTGTTCGACATCGCGACGGCGCCCACGCCCGGCGAGGACAAGGCGCCGCTGCTCCCGCCAAGTAACAACTTCCTGCTCTGCGACTCGGAGA
>NZ_RZSA01001154.1:0-1875 GCF_003998075.1 Mesorhizobium sp. M2A.F.Ca.ET.037.01.1.1
CCATGCCAGCACCGCATTGCCCATGCGCCGCGGCAGGATTCCGATGCTGAGGAACCAGGCCGCCAGGGCAGCCCGCCGCCGCCAGGATGCGTTCATTTCCAGGCTGGCGGCGGCGCCCGCTCTTGCCAGGCCCAGCCGGGAGTCGGTTTCAACCGGATGCTGGGGCTCATCGACGCAGAGCGAAGCCAGCCGCTCTTCCAGGTGAACCGGATCGTGAAGGCCGGCATCCGGCGGCATGGTCAAGCCGATCTCGGCCGCCCGGTCGGACAGGGCTTCGAGGCGCCGGAAGTCATGCTGCATGCGCCAGCGCGCCCGCTCGGCAAGCTTCTCGTCGAAGACCGAATGGTTGGAGCCGTGGATGCGGTAGGCGCCAAGGCAGGTGTCGATGGATTTCACTTCTCCGTGAAGCGGCGCCAGTGTCGCCAGATAGCCATCGGCGCCTTGCCGGAAATCGCTTTCAGGCATGGGCATTATCGGTTCCAGCGCCTCGCGGTCGAACGCCAGCCCGCTTGTCACCGTCGTACGGTAGCGCCCCTTGCGCAACAATTCCGGCACGACGTCGCCTGAATCGAACGGCTGTTCGGGAGGGGGAAAGACATCCTTGATCTGCTGGTCCTCATCAACGAGATGCAGCCGGAATTGCGCCTGGGCGACATCTGCATCCCACTCGTCCAGGACCTCGGAGACGGCGTTCGGATAGAGATAATCGTCGGCGTCCAGGAAAAGGATGATCGCCCCGGTGCTCGCCTCGAATCCGGTGTTGAATGCTGCGCCATGCCCGCCATTCCTGCGCCTCAGGCACGGGCGGATCTTGTCGCCATAGGATTCGATGACGGCCACCGACGCATCGGTCGAAGCGTCGTCGACGACCACGACCTCGACATTTCGGTGGTCCTGCTCCAACGCGCTGTCGATGGCGCGCCCGAGAAACTGTTCGTAATTGTAGTTAGGGATGATGATCGATACCGGAATGCGGTCCAATGGCGAATGCACGGGATCAAGCCTCGCAATCTGCTTTGGTCACAGTGACGGTGATTTTCTTGCAAATCCGGCTCGGGTCGACCCGGCTGCGGCGAACGGCTCCAACTAGAGGCCTATCGCTTCCAGGCAAGGGTGATCTTTCTCGCGAAGGTGGGCACGGCCTTCAATGCGCCGAAAGCTGCTGCCGCAACATCGAAAAGTGGCTGGAGGCCAGAGGCGCTTGATTTGCGCCGATCACGGCTCGATGGGGGAAGCCGCCCGCGCTACTCAGCGTTTGTTGCAAACGCGGTGTCAGCCGCGCGCGAACGCCGTATTCAAAAGGCTGATCTGGTCGGAAACCGGATTGGCCCGGCGGCTGGGCGCGTGCGTCTCGGCGACGACGCCGCCATAGATTTCCTCGTCCATGCGCCGTACCAGCGCCTGCAGGCGTAGCGAGCGCGTCACCAGATCGAGAAATTCCTTCGGCAGCTCGTTCCAGCCAAGCGCCTCGTCATGCGCCGACGCGGTATCCAGCCGCACCTTGGATTTCTCCGAGGCCACCTGGTCGCGCGTCATCTCGCCGGAATTCGCCGCGCGCTGCAGCAGCAGCCAGGAGGCGACCTGCATCAGCCTTGTGGTCAGCCGCATCGATTCCGCTGCATAGAGGGTCGCGGCCGTGCGCGACAATTTCTTGGCCTCGAGCCTGCCCTTGCCATCGAGATATTCGGCGGCCTGCTCGACCAGCCCCATGCCTTCCTGGTAGAGCGGCTTGAAGGATTGGGAGAAAACCCGGCGCTCCGCCAGCTTGATGGTTTTCGCGCTGCCCTTCGAAGGCTCGTTCATCGATACGCCCCTGCACTGCCGCCAGCCGATTCGACTATCCTTGCCGACGTGGCCAGCACCCTTAACTGACTG
>NZ_RZSA01001155.1:0-1875 GCF_003998075.1 Mesorhizobium sp. M2A.F.Ca.ET.037.01.1.1
GCGCAAGATGCTCGATTGGATGCTCGGCTTCGCCCTCCGCCAGCGCAACCGGCGGTAGTTTCGTCTTATGGAAGCGATGCACCGCCACATCGGCCGTCGCCGGATGCCGCCGCTCGGAACTCTCGGGCGCGCCCAGCAGCGCGCGGCTGACGATCGAATGCCAGGTGCCGGGGCTGGGCTGCCGCTTGCCGTGATAGCCGCAGACGATCAGCCGGTCCTCGGCGCGCGTCATGCCGACATAGAGCAGCCGCCGGTATTCGTCGTCCGCCAGTTCGCGCGCCCGCACCGAGGCCGCCTTCGAAACGCCATTGGCGACATCGCTGGCCGAGCGCCACAGATAGCCCTTGCCCCTCCATTGCGTCCCCGAGCTTTCGAACGGCATCAGCCGCGGCAGATGCTGGTCGCTGAACGGCGCCGAGCCGCCATCGACCAGGAAGACCAACGGCGCCTCCAGGCCCTTGGCGGCGTGCACGGTCATGACGCGCACCTCATCGCGCGTCTGGTCCATCTCGCGCTTGATCTCGGGGCCCGCATTCTCCAGTGTCGACAGGAAGGATTCCAGCCCCGGCAGTCCGGTCCGTTCCTCGGCCAGGCAAAAGCTCAGGAATTCGTCGAGGATGTCGCCGGCTTCGGGTCCAAGCCGCGCCGTCATCTTGCGGCGCAGCCCGTCGCGCGCCAGCGCCGCGGCGTAGAATTCGAACACCGGCTTGAACGCGACCTCGGTTGCCCAGCCATCGAGCCGGCTAACGACAGCGGCGAGGGAAACATCTTCGGCCGCGTGATGCCTGAGCGAGGCAATCAGCGACTGGCCCTTCGGCCTTTGGCTGGCAAGCGTCAATAACGTCTCCTCGGAGACCTCGAAGATCGGGCTGCGCAGCACCGCGGCCAGCGAAAGATCGTCCTCCGGCTGGATCAGGAAATGTCCGAGCGCGATCAGGTCCTGCACCGCGATATGGCCGGGCAGGCTGAGCCGATCTGCGCCGGCGACCGGGATCTGCCGGTTCTTCAGGCTGCGCGACAGCGCATGGACGAAGCGGTCGCGCTTGCGCACCAGCACCAGGATGTCGCCGGCGGTCAGCTTCCTGCCCTTGCCTTCGATGACCTCGCCTTGCTTGAGCCAGGTCTGGATGGTCGTGGCCACATGCTCGGCGACGCGCACGGCGGGGGCGCTGGCGTGGTTGACCGGCAAGGTCCAGTCGTCCGGTTCCTCGACCATCTCGGCGCCGACCGATGGCCACACCTCGACATAGCCGGGCGCGTCATTGCGGATCGCCTTGTGGCTGAGCGGATCGGGATCGTGGCTGATGCCGCGCCGCACGCCGGGTTCAGCGAAGACGCGGTCGACGGCGGCCAGCACATCGTCGCTCGACCGGAACGACCAGGTGAGCTTGAGATTGGCGAAGGCGGCTTCGGCGTCGCGCACGCGCCCGGCGAACAGCTGCCGGCTTTCAGCGAAGGAATCCGGCGCTGCCCCTTGGAAGGAGTAGATCGACTGCTTCTCGTCACCGACGGCAAACACCGTGCGCCTGACTGCCTCGCGCTGGCCGAGCCCGGCAAAGAACTCTTCCGTCAGCTTCTTCACCACCTCCCATTGGTCCGGGCTGGTGTCCTGCGCCTCGTCGAGCAGGATATGATCAATGCCCTGGTCGAGCTTGAACTGCACCCATGGTCCGGCATCGGGCCGTGACAGCAGGCTCACGGTGCGGGTGATGAGGTCGTTGAAGTCGAGGAAGCCGCGTCCGCGCTTCAACTGCTCGTAGCGCGCGATCAGCCAGCCCGCGACGGTGAGCGCCGCCGCCGTGCCTTCCAGCATGCGGAACAGCGCCAGCCGGTCCGACACGTCGAGGATCGCCTTGGCCCCGGCCAGATAGCGGT
>NZ_RZSA01001156.1:0-1875 GCF_003998075.1 Mesorhizobium sp. M2A.F.Ca.ET.037.01.1.1
CATGCAGCCCGGCCCTTCGGATGGCACCGCGACGGTGAAATTCGTCGATGTCGGCCAGGCCGAACATGGGCTTCCCCTCGCCCGGCGTCTTCTCCTTCGCCATTCAAAACGGCATGAAGCTGAAGTCCGTCTTCCACATGGGCGCGCGCGATACTTTCAGCCTCGCCTTCCGCAAGGGCCAGGGCACCAACAACCTGAAGGACCTCGAAGGCAAGACCATTCTGCTCGGCTCCGCCGCCTGGCAGGCGATCGTCGATCCGCTGCTGGCGGCCCAGGGCGTCGACATCAAGAAGGTGAAATATGTCGAGGCCGGCTGGCCGACCTGGGGCACCGCGCTGGCCGGCGGCCAGGGCGATGCGGCGCTTTCCTGGGAAGGCTTGCGCGCCGAATGGATCGCCAAGGGACTCGACTTCGAGTACTGGCTCGGCGTCAAGAACTCCAAGCTGCCGGCCAACACCTTCGTCGTACGCGCCGCCGACCTCGAGGATGCCGATAAGAAGGCCTTCCTGGAGAAGTATCTGCGCGGCTGGGCGATGGGCCTCGAGTTCGGCTACCAGAATCCGCGCGCCGCGGTCGAAGCCGTGTTCGAGCAGTTCCCGACCTTGGCCAAGAACCTCGGCCGCGAGCTCGGCACCACTTCGATCCTGCAGCAGATCAACGTCTTCCGCGGCGACATGGACAAGCGCGGCGGCTGGGGCTCGCATGACATGGCGAGCTGGCAGGGCTTCTTCGACGAGATCCTCAAGATCGGCCAGATCAGCGCGCCGGTGAAGGCCGAGGACGTCTGCACCAACGATCTGATCCCGGCCGCCAACGATTTCGACAAGGCCAAGGTCAAGGCCGATGCCGACGGCGTCAAACTGTCGGAAGGCTTTGCCGCGCTCGATGTCGACAAGATCAAGGCGCACCTGTTCGATTCGGCGGTGAAGTAACGCGACTGCCATGACCACCGGGCGGCGCGAGGCGCCGCCCGCAATTCCGTTTAAAGAGCATTGGGGGAGGCTTCGATGGCCGACAAGGTGAAAATACTGGTGGTTGGTCTGGGCAATATGGGCGCTTCGCATGCCAGCGCCTATCACCGCTCCGACGGCTTCGAGATCGTCGGCATCATGAGCCGCACCATCAAGAACAACAAGAAGATCCCGAAAGAACTCGCCGGCTACCCGCTCTATGAGGATTTCGACCTGGCGCTGAAGGAGACGAAGCCGGACGCGGTCTCGATCAACAGCTGGCCGAACACGCACGCCGAATACGCGCTGAAGGCGATCGCCGCCAACTGCCATGTCTTCATGGAAAAGCCCCTGGCCACCAACATCGCGGACGCCGAGAAGGTGGTGGCCGCGGCGCGGGCGAAGAACCGCAAGCTGGTGCTGGGCTATATCCTGCGCGTCCACCCGTCCTGGATCAAATTCATCGAGGTCGGCAAGACGCTCGGCAAGCCGCTGGTGATGCGCCTGAACCTCAACCAGCAGAGCAGCGGCACCGCCTGGCATTGGCACAAGAACCTGATCGACTCGCTGATCCCGATCGTCGACTGCGGCGTCCATTATGTCGACGTCATGTGCCAGCTGACCGGCGCCAAGCCGGTGCGCGTGCACGGCATCGGCGCAAAACTCTGGGCCGAGGCCGACAAGCAGAATTACGGCCATTTGCACGTCACCTTCGATGACGGCTCGGTCGGCTGGTACGAGGCCGGCTGGGGTCCGATGATGAGCGAGACGGCCTATTTCGTGAAGGACGTGGTCGGCCCGAAGGGCGCCGTCTCGATCGTCGCCGGCCAGGGAGGGAGCAGCGCCAAGGATGCCGAGGAGGTGTCCGATTCCGCCGACATCGACCGCCACACCAAGACCGACGCGCTGAAGATCCACTATGCAC
>NZ_RZSA01001157.1:0-1873 GCF_003998075.1 Mesorhizobium sp. M2A.F.Ca.ET.037.01.1.1
ATCCCGAAATTCGTCCTTACCCGCGGCTTCGATTTCGGCTTCGCCATCGGGCTGTCGGCCAAGGACATTCGCCTTTGTCTCGAGGAGAGCGACGCGCTGGGCGTGCCGATGATCGTCGGCGGCGCGGTGCGGCAGTTGCTGACCGTGGCGAAGAGCGACCTCGGCGCCGATGCGGACCTGACCGAAATCATCAAGCCGATCGAGGGTTGGGCCGGCGTGACGGTCGCCAGCAAGAAGGCCCAGGCCTGACGCCGGCCGGAACGAGTCCGATGAGCGGCACTTCCCCTCAGGCGATTGCTCCGGGCCTGTCGCGCAGGCTTGCCGCGTTCGTGCGCAATTCGCAATGGAACGACGTGCCGGAGCCGGTGTGCGAGCATGCGCTGCGCGCCCTCTTCAACGGCTTCGGGACCGCGCTTGGAGGTTCGTCCGACCAGGCGATCCTGCGCCTTGCGGCGAGCCTCGCGCCCTTCTCGGCGGGGACGGCGGCGACCGTTGTCGGTCATGGCGCGAAGCGGGATGCGCCGACCGCTGCCTTTCTCAACGCCGCGTCAATGAACGTGTTCGATTTCGACGACACCCATCAAGGCACGATCATCCATCCGACCGCGCCCGTGGCCCCCGTCGTCCTTGCCCTCGCCGAACTACGGCCGGTCAGCGGGACCAAGCTTCTGCATGCCTTCGTTCTCGGCGTGGAGGTGACCTGCCGGATCGGCAACGCGATCTCGCCGGGCCACTACAATCGCGGCTGGCACATCACGTCGACCTGCGGAATCTTCGGCGCCGCGGTAGCCGCGGCGAAGCTGCTCGATCTGACCGAGGAGGAAATCCTCTGGGCCTTCGGCAATGCGTCCGCCCAGGCTTCGGGTCTCGTCGAGACACTGGGCTTCATGGCGAAGAGCGTGGGCGTCGGCACCGCCGCGCGCGGAGGCCTGCTCGCGGCGCTGATGGCGAAGGGCGGGGTCGAAGGACCGCCGATGCCCCTCGAAGGCCCGCGCGGTTTCCTCAAGGTGTTGTGCCACGCGCCAAAGCCTGAGCTGATCGAGCGCGAACTCGGCAGCGACTGGGAAAACCTGCGCAACATGTTCAAGCCATATCCCTGCGGCGTGGTGCTCAACCCCGTTATCGACGCATGCCTTGACCTGCATCGGAAACCTGATTTCTCCGCCGATCTCGTCAGCGACATCACCGTGCGCGGCTGCCCTCTGCTCAAGGCCCGCGCCGACAGGCCCAATGTCACCACGGGCAGGGAAGCGCAGGTCAGCGCGCAGCATGCTGTCGCCGTCGCTCTGTTGCGCGGCACGGCCGGCGCCGCCGATTTCAGCGACGCGGCTGTGAACGATCCTGACGTGAAGGCATTGCGCGCCACGGTGCGTCCGATCGAGACGGACGAAGCCATTCCGGTCGAGGCGGCCTATGTCTCCGTCCGCTGCAGCGATGGGGCGCATTTCGAGGTGCGCGAGCTGGCCGCCACGGGCAGTCCGGCACGGCCGATGACGGACGCCGCGCTGCGCGATAAGTTCGCCACCCTCGCCGAGTACGGCAGCCCGGCGATCGATGCCGGCGCGCTTGCCGATAGCCTGTGCGCGCTTCGCGACGTCAGCGACGTCGGTTCGATCATGCCGCTGGCCCGGCCGAAGGCATAGGCCGCACGCCGTCGTGCCCGACCTCAGCGATTGTGCTGCGGCGGCTTCCAGACATGGGTGGAGATGATGTCCCTCAGTTCCGTGCGCACGGCGCGGAACAGCGGCCGGAATGTCGAGGACATCGGTTTCTGCGACGAGGTCGCGAGGATCAGCTTGCGGGTGATCTGCGGGTCGAACGGCCAGACCTCGATACGGCCGGCTTCGGCAAGCAGGTGCACGGACGCATAGGT
>NZ_RZSA01001158.1:0-1868 GCF_003998075.1 Mesorhizobium sp. M2A.F.Ca.ET.037.01.1.1
GGCCTACACGGTCGAAACCACAATACTGAGATACCAGTGCGAGGGCTTTCCCGATTGGGAAGGCCCAGCGGGACGATGATGCGTCCCGCCAGCATCGCGCCATAGCCGGACGCGAAGCCGCTCAAGAGATTGCCGAGCGCGAACAGCAGCATCAATCCAACCGCTAGCGGCCGGCGCGGCAGATGCCCCGACTGACGCCGTGACCGTGGGGGCACCGGCCGTCACGGCGAGGGCATAGCCGGAAACGAGCAGACCAGCCGCCGGGAGCGTTATCCCGAGATCGCGCCCGATCCCGGGAACCAGGCCGATGATCACGAACTCAGTCGTGCCAATGGCAAATGCTCCCGCGGCCAGCGCGATCAGCGAAGGCTTCATGATCGTCGTGCCTCACGCGTCAACCGTCTCGACCACCCTTTCGACATGCGCGACGATGCCGGTCTGGCCCGGCGCGACGTCATCCGCCATGGTGTGGCGATCGGGGAAATCGCCTCCGTTCTGCGCACGGAACGGGATTGGCGCGTCCGTGAACAGCCCGGCGAGTCGCGCGCGCCAGCCCGCCTTGATCGCCTCGACCTCTTCGGCGGTGGAGACATGGCCGGCGCTGTAGACAGCGTGCGTGGGCAGCACATCCATGCCCGGATAGAAGAGCGCGCCGTGGGTCAGCGGAAAGAGCAGCTGCTCAATCGGCGCGTTGATCCCGCGCGGGCCATAGTCCACCACAGGTCCACCGGCCTGAACATTTACCAGCGCGCGCTTGCCCTTCAGGATGCCGTTCCCGAAGCGAAACTCGTTGGTGCCGTTCTGGTAGCCATAAGCGAAACCAAAGGCATAGACGCGTTCGATCCAGCCCTTCAGGATCGCGGGCACGCTGTACCACCACAGCGGGAACTGCAGGATGACCGCGTCCGCGGCAAGGAGTTTGGCCTGTTCGGCGACAACATCCGGCGTCTGGTTGCCGGTCGCATAGGCATGGCCGGATTCCATGATGAACGACAGCCGGTCGGGATTGGTGCGGACGGGAAAGTCGTCGGCGTCGAACACTGCTTTCCACTTCATGCCGTAAAGTTCGGATTGCACGATCTCGTGTCCGGCGGCGCCAAGCGTCTCGACAGTAACATCGACCAACTGCCGGGTGAGCGAGGTTGGTTCGGGGTGCGCAGATACAATCAGGATATTCTTCATCATCATGCTTCTCTGTCTCTATCGTGGAGTGGGGGGTGCGCTTCAGCGCTCGCTGGGATGTACCCAAGCCAGCGGCTTCACCCGATCATAAAGCTCGGTATGGGCCAGCGCGTTGGTGAAGTTGGAGATGAGCTTGGCGGCAAGCCCTATCAGCACGTCGAGCGCCTGACGCTTGGTGTAGCCGGCATCGATGAATGCCTCTGACGGCGCCGCCAAGCAGGCCCGGGGCCAAGGGCACATGTTTCTCGACATGATGGGCAGCATCGAAGCGTGCTTGCTCAGTATTGGATAAAGAAAACTGACGATGACCATCCTTGCCTCCCGCGGGAGAGATTGGTGAAGCTCCCGCGTCGATGCTTGCAGGATGGAGGCTTTCCGGCCATATTTGAAATCGATTATATTTTGTTCGGGAATAAAGGTGGTAGATACCAGCCGCATCGACCTCAACCTTCTGGCAACGCTCGAAGTGCTGCTCGCCGAACGGAACGTCACCAAGGCGGCGGCGAAGCTGCATCTCAGCCAGCCGGCAGTCAGTGCGCAACTCGCGCGGCTGCGGGATTTGTTCGACGATCCCTTGCTTCTTCCCGCCCAGCGCGGAATGACCCCGACCGCCAAGGCAACAGAACTTGCCCCGCAATTGCGCGAGGCGTTGGATCGGGTGCGCTCGACACTGCAATCCCACAGGG
>NZ_RZSA01001159.1:0-1867 GCF_003998075.1 Mesorhizobium sp. M2A.F.Ca.ET.037.01.1.1
ATCCCTCGCCGCATGTCACGAGCCTCAAGCTGTTTTCCCGCATAAGCCGACCCGCCTGCAGTCCGCACTATCTTGCGCGCAAGGGGCGGCTGGAAACAGCGGCGGCCATCGCGGCGGCGGACCTGTTGCATGACGAGACGCGCCAGGGCTGGCAGGAATGGTTTTCCAAGTCCGGGGTCGAAGAGCGCGATGTCGGGAGCGGCCCGGTTTTTGCCGATTTCAACATACTGGCGACGGCGGTCATTGCCGGCCACGGCGTGGCATTGTGCCCGGTCGAGGTTTTTCGCGAGGAGCTCAGGCGCGGCGACCTCGTCGTCCTCTCCGATGTTTCGACCGACGACGACAAGGGTTATTTCCTGACCATGTCGGCGCAGCCCTCGTCTGCCGAGGCCAGGTTCGCCGAATGGTTCCGCGATCAGGTTTCGGTCAAGGCCGAGGCCTGACCGCAAGCCGGATGGATATTCCGGCTGACGGTCACGTCACGATGAAGCCGTGCGCGAACGGATCGCGGTCGTCGATGAAGATGGTGTTCAACCCCGTCATCCGTGCCCAGCCGCCGATCGAAGGGATGATCGCCGGCTTGCCGGCAACGCTGACCTCCTTTTCGACCCTGCCCCTGAACAGCGAGCCGATGATCGATTCGTGGACAAAACTGTCGCCTTCCTTGAGCTTGCCCTTGGCGTGGAGCTGCGCCATCCGCGCCGAGGTGCCGGTGCCGCAGGGCGAGCGGTCGATCGCCTTGTCGCCATAGAACACGGCGTTGCGCGCATCGGCCTCCGCGTTCCTCGGCTTGCCCGTCCATAGCATGTGCGACAGCCGGTTGATGCCGGGATTCTCCGGATGCACGAAGGAATATTTCTCGTTGAGACGCTGCCGCACCACCGGGCTCCAGGCGATGAGGTCGCCCGCCGTGTAGTCGGCCATGTCCCGGTAGTTCTTCTGCGGCTCGACGATGGCGTAGAAATTGCCACCATAGGCGACATCGACGCTGATCTCGCCGAGCACCGGGCATTCGACGGTCAGGCCTTCGGCATAGAGGAAGGAGGGCACGTTGGTGATGCGCACTTCCTCGACATATTCGCCGACCTGCTTGTATTCGGCGATGACGAGGCCGGCCGGCGTGTCGAGCCTGAGCACGCCCGGCGTCTTCGGCTTCACCAGCCCATGCTCGATTGCCATCGTGACCGTGCCGATCGTGCCGTGGCCGCACATCGGCAGGCAGCCCGACGTCTCGATGAACAGGATGGCGATATCACAATCATCGCGCGTCGGCGGATAGAGGATCGAGCCCGACATCACGTCATGGCCGCGCGGCTCGAACATCAGCCCGGTGCGGATCCAGTCATATTCGGCGAGGAAGTGCGCCCGCCGCTCCATCATTGTCGAGCCCTGGAGCAAAGGCCCGCCGCCAGCGACCAGACGCACCGGATTGCCGCAGGTGTGGCCGTCGATGCAGAAGAAGGATTTCTTAGCCATGGTTGCTCTCCTAGAGCAATTTCAGGAAAAGTGTGAAGCGGTTTTCCGTCCGGAATTGCGTCAAAACAAAGAGACTCAGAACCGTTGCACACGGAAAGGGGTGAGGTCGAGCGGCGGAGTCTGCCCGAGGATGAGATCGCGGATCAAGCGGCCGGTGGCCGCCGATTGGGTCAGGCCAAGATGGCCGTGGCCGAAAGCATAATAGACATTTGGCGCGCGCGCCGCGCCGATCACCGGCAATGAGTCCGGCAGCGACGGGCGATAACCCATCCACTCGCGGCCGCCTGACGGGTCGAGCCCAGGCAGGAAACGTTTTGCTTTCTCCAGCATGGCCTTGGAACGGGCGAAGTTGGGCGGCCGGTCGATCCCGCCGAGCTCGACGGCGCCGCCG
>NZ_RZSA01000115.1:0-10322 GCF_003998075.1 Mesorhizobium sp. M2A.F.Ca.ET.037.01.1.1
TCGTTGTATTCGCCGAACATCTTGGTGTAGCGGGTGACGAATTCCTTCATCTCGTCCGAAGCGATCTCCGGCGTGGAGGCGCCGCCGACGGAGATGAAGCCGTTGGCGTATTCGCCGGCGCCCTCTTCCAGCACCTTGGCGTCCTGCGCGGTTTCCGTCGAGATCAGACCTTCATAGCCAAGCTCGCGCGCGGCGCGGATGAGCAGCGGCGCGTTGGCGGGCGCAACGCCCGACAGGACGAGCAGATCGGGCTTCAGGGCGACGATCGGCGTCAGCACCGGGGTGAAATCGCGCGTGTCGTTCTGGTAGGTGTCGTTCTGGGCGACGACTTCCAGCCCGAGAGCCTTTGCCGCCTCGACACCGGAGTCGCGCTGGCTGAGCGGGTCGGATTCATTCGCCGCAACAAAGGCGATCTTCTTCACGCCCTTGTTTTCCTTCAGATATCTATAGATCGCCGGACCGGACTGGTAATTGGCGATCATGCCCAGCACAGCATTGGAAGCCGGCTTCTGGTAGAGCGCCTTGGGGAAGGCGTAGGGGAAATAGATGATGCCGTTGGCCTCGGCGACCGGGCGCACCGCGGCGGCGCCGTCATCGACATTCGGGCCGACGACATAGTGGATGCCTTCCTGCGCCATTTTCTCCATGCCGGCGATGGCGCGCTTGGGGTCCTTCTGGTCGTCGAAGGTGACGATGTTGATGTTGTAGGTGTCGTTGCCGATCTTGACGCCGCCGGTCTCGTTTAACCAGGCGGCGCGCGTCTGCATCGAGCGCACATTCGAGGTGCCCCAGGCGGCGGCCGGGCCGCTGGTGACGCCGACAAAGCCGATTTTCAGTTCCTTGTTTTCAGCCTGCGCATACGAAATGCCGACAGCGGCAATGGCCAGGGTCGAGACGGCGCCGAGCGCCATGGATTTCAGAGTCGAGCGACGGTTGATCATATCAGTAGTTCCCCTTGTTATCGCGCTTTGTGTTTTGCTCAAAGGCTGCGCGGATAGCGTTAAGGGAAACCGCCTAGGGCGGATTGTCAACATCTTTCTTAGGTATTGTATACAATGTTTCGCGAGAATGTGTGCACCCGTCAGTATGGGTCGAAGGCTACTTCCCGCAATGGTGGTCGTTGATCTTGTTGATCGCATTCGCGTCCGGCGCGACGCGGCCGTAGGAGCAAGCGCCAGCGGCGGTGGTGAACAGCTGCCGGTCGTAGTAACGCGGACCGCCGAAGAGCTGATAGAGAAGATCGTCGCTGGCCGGAACGTAGCGCTCGCGCTCGACCGGCTGATAATGGCGATGATGATGCCTTTCGCCCGCAACCGCTTGGGCGGACACGGTCGCGGCCGTGGCCAGCACGAGCGCAGAGAGGGTCAGGTACTTCATCATCGACGGCAACCTTCTGGCAGTTTGGATCCGCAGCATATCCAAAATCACCAGTCGCGCAAAAGTTTCCCGTACCGGGCATTTGTCGCCGCCGCGCCGCTAGCTGAAGAAAGATAACGGCAATCGCGACGGCGGATTTTCGACAATGGCCGGCTGCGATGCCGGATATCCTGCATTCGTTCGGCCACCATTCCCGGAGGCCCAAGGAATAGCCCGATGACAGCCAGAGTGATCGTTCTCGACGCCAAGCCGCTCAGCACGGAAGATGTCGCCGAGATCGCGCGGCGCAATGCCCGGCTCGTGCTCGGCGAGGAAGCCATGCGCCGCATCCGCGCAAGCAGGGCGCTGATCGAACATCTTACCCAACTCGGCAAGCCCCTCTACGGCGTCACCACCGGGCTCGGCGCCTGTGTCGACACGCCGCTGGCGCAGGCGGACCTGATCGCGTTCCAGCACAGTGTGCCGCTCAGCCATTCGATGGGCGCCGGTCCATCGCTGCCGACCGAGGCGGTGCGGGCGCTGATGGTCGCGCGCATCTGCGGCATGGCGGCGGGCGGCACCGGCACCTCGGAGGGTGTGGTGCTCGGCCTGCTCGCGGCGCTCAACGCAGGCGTCCATCCGGTCATTCCAAGCTGGGGTTCGGTGGGCGCAGCGGACCTCGCGCCGCTCGGCCATCTGGCGCGGGCGCTGCGCGGCGACGGCGAGAGCGAATATCAGGGCAGGATCATGCCATCGGCCGAGGCGCTCAAGCTCGCCGGGCTCGAACCGCTCGACCTGCGCGAGAAGGACGGCCACGCCATCATCGTCGCCAACAGCACGCGCGCCACGCCGCTCGGCGAGTGGCGGTCCACGAAGCTGTCGGCGAAGAAGCGCGTCGTCGCCTGCGAGAAGGCGAACAGCGCCACGGTGAAGCCGGCGGTCAGCGGGCCGGATTCGAACACCGTGCGCATATAGATCGCCGACCAGTCCATGCTGGCGCCTTCCATCAGCATCGCCGACAGCGTCACCGCGACGAGGATGAGGATCGGCAGCGTGGGGCGCGCGAATATCGGCGCTTCGTCGCTGGTCGCGGCGAACCGCGCCGGCGCCGGCTCAAAGCCGCCGAGGAACAGCGCCATCGCAACCGCCACCATCGGCACTACCAGCGCCAGATGCAGTTGCGGCGAAAGGCCGAGATGCGCCAGCGCGCCGCCGAACAGGCCGGCGCCGAAGAAGCCGATGCTCCAGAAGGAATGCGCCCGGTTCATGATGCGGCGTTGGAGCAGGAACTCGGTCCTGTCGGCCTCGACATTCAAGATGATCTCGATGCTGCCGATCATCAGCCCGACCGGAACCAGCATCAGGAACAGAGACGCCGGGCCAGGCGCGTGCATCGCTATCGCATAGGCCAGGCCAAGCAACGGCACCAGCCAAAGCAGCGCGCGGCGAAAGCCTACACGCTCCAGGATAGGCGTCGCCAGCGTCAGCGCGACCAGTGTGCCGATCGGCGTGCCGATCAGGGCGAGCCCGAGCGTGCCATCCTCGATCCGCATGGCTCGCTTGATGTCGGGCAGGCGCGGGAAGATGTTGCCCATGGCAAAGGAATAGATCGCAAAGCCCACATAGACGCGGTGCTGCGGAGCGAGTTTCAGGCCAAGGGTCATCGCGGGCATCCAACGAACAAGGAGATACGGCGGGCGAACTCCTCGACCCGCTCACGACCGTGTTCTTGCATGAACAGGCAAAACATGCAATAACGTGCACAAATAAATAGGATCGTGCATGCTCACCGAAGAACGCCACCAACTCATTCGCGACCAGCTTGCGGCGGACGGAAAGGTGCTGGCCGGCGAACTCGCCAGCCGTTTTGGCGTCTCGGAAGACACCGTGCGCCGCGATCTCAGGGAGCTCGCCAAGGCCGGGCAGTTGCGCCGGGTCTATGGCGGCGCGGTCGCCTCGGCGCCCTTCGCCGCCGCCACGCTCAGCCAGCGCAGCGGACATGCGGTCGAGGAGAAGACGCGCCTGGCGAAAGCGGCAGTGGGGCTGCTCGTGGCGGGGCAGTCCCTGTTCATCGATGGCGGCACGACCAATGAAGCCATCGCCAGGGCAATCCCGCGCGATATGGAACTGACCATTGCCACCAATTCGCTGGGGGTCGCCTCGGCGCTGGTCGATCGTCCTCTGGTCGAACTGATCGTGCTCGGTGGCCGCTATGTTCCCGATCTCGGCACCTGCGTGGGCGCCGATACGCTGGCCGCCGTGGCCCAGCTTGGCGCCGATCTGTTCTTTCTGGGCTCCTGCGGTCTGGATGCCGCGCGCGGCGTCACCGCCTTCGATTCGGCCGAAGCTGAGGTGAAACGCGCCATGGCGAAAAACAGCGCCGGCATTGTCATTGCCGTCACCAACGACAAGCTTGCGACTGCTGCGCCGTATCGTGTCGCCGGCGCCGATGCGATCCGCCATCTCGTGGTGGAAAAGACCGCGCCTGCCGCCACGCTCGCCGATTTCCAAAGCCAGGGCGCGCAAATCCACTTTGCCTGAGCGGAAGCGCGCCTGTGTGAGCGCTTGCCTTGACAAAGCCGGCCTCTCATGCGCTTTTCGCGCCAATTTTCGAGCCGGGCTGGTGCCCGCAACTTCCGGACTTTGCCCATGACCACGCATCGTTACCGCAGCCACACCTGTGCCCAGTTGAGAAAGAGCGACGTCGGCAATTCCGTCCGCCTGTCGGGCTGGGTGCATCGCGTGCGCGACCATGGCGGGCTGCTCTTCATCGATTTGCGCGACCACTACGGCCTGACCCAGATCGTCGCCGATCCGGATTCGCCGGCTTTCAAAGTCGCCGAGACCGTGCGCGGCGAATGGGTGATCCGCGTCGACGGCGAGGTCAAGGCGCGGCTGCCGGAGACGGTGAACGCCAATCTGCCGACCGGCGAGATCGAGATTTTCGCGCGCGAGATCGAGGTGCTGTCGGCCGCCAAGGAACTGCCGCTGCCGGTGTTCGGCGAGCCCGAATATCCCGAGGATATCCGCCTGAAATACCGCTTCCTCGACCTGCGCCGCGAGACGCTGCACCGCAATATCGTGGCGCGGACAAAAATCATCGCCGAGATGCGCAAGCGCATGGGCGAGGTCGGCTTTACCGAATTCTCGACGCCGATCCTGACCGCGTCCTCGCCGGAAGGCGCGCGCGACTTCCTGGTGCCGTCGCGCATCCATCCCGGCACCTTCTATGCGCTGCCGCAGGCGCCGCAGCAGTACAAGCAGCTGATCATGGTGTCCGGCTTCGACCGCTATTTCCAGATCGCGCCCTGTTTCCGCGACGAGGACCCGCGAGCCGACCGGCTGCCCGGCGAATTCTACCAGCTCGACCTCGAGATGAGCTTCGTCGAGCAGGACGACGTGCTCTCCACCATGGAGCCGGTGCTTCGCGGCGTCTTCGAAACCTTCGCCAACGGCAAGCCGGTAACCCAGAAATTCCGCCGTATTCCATATGACGAGGCGATGCGCACCTATGGATCCGACAAGCCGGACCTGCGCAACCCGATCGAGATGCAGGCGGTCTCGGATCATTTCCGCGATTCCGGCTTCAAGGTCTTTGCCAACATCCTGGCCAACGATGCGAAGGCCGAGGTCTGGGCCATTCCGGCCAAGACCGGCGGCAGCCGTGCCTTCTGCGATCGCATGAATTCCTGGGCGCAGGGCGAGGGCCAGCCAGGTCTCGGCTATATCTTCTGGCGCAAGGAAGGCGAAAAACTCGAAGGCGCCGGTCCGATTGCCAAGAACATCGGCGAGGAGCGCACCGAGGCGATCCGCCAGCAACTCGGCCTTGCCGATGGCGATGCCGCCTTCTTCGTCGCGGGCGATCCGAAGAAGTTCGTCACCTTCGCGGGCGCTGCGCGCGCCCGCGCCGGCGAGGAGCTGAACCTCGTCGACCGCGAGCGCTTCGAGCTGTGCTGGATCGTCGACTTCCCGTTCTTCGAATGGAACGAGGATGAGAAGAAGATCGATTTCGCCCACAACCCGTTCTCCATGCCGCAGGGCGGCATTGACGCGCTGAACGGCCAGGAGCCGCTCGGCATCAAGGCGTTCCAGTACGACATGGTCTGCAACGGCTTCGAGATCGCGTCGGGCGGCATCCGCAACCATCTGCCGGAAACCATGGTCAAGGCTTTCGAGATGGTCGGTCTGGATCGCGCGACTGTGGAAGAGCGCTTCGGCGGCCTCTATCGCGCCTTCCAGTATGGCGCGCCGCCGCATGGCGGCATGGCGGCCGGCGTCGACCGCATCGTCATGCTGCTCGTGGGGGCCAAGAACCTGCGCGAGATCACCATGTTCCCGATGAACCAGCAGGCCTATGACCTCTTGATGAACGCGCCGTCCGAAGCGACCCCGCAACAGCTGCGCGAGCTGTCGCTGCGCGTCTCGGTTACGAAGAAGGAAGGCTAGGACTCCCAGCCAAGCCTTTCTTTCCTCTTAAGAAATCGGCCGACAAAAAAGCCCGGCATCACTGCCGGGCTTTCGTTTGGAGCTGACGTGTTCGATCAGTCCTGGTTCGCCTTGACCTTGACGCCGAGCGTCTTGGGCAGGTCGAGCGGGTTGGACATGGCGCCGGCCATGATCAGCGCGAACGGTACCGACGACGGAGGCTCGGCCGAGATTTCCAGGCTCTTCGGATCGTCGAGGAAGGTGTTGACCGCCGACGAGACTTCCGCCGTCAGCTCGGGATTGTTGAGCTGCGCCATGCCGAACGGCACGATCGCCTTGGCCTGGTTGGCGACATCCTTGGCCGACATGCCCTGCTGCTTGCCGACATAGTCGAGCACCTTGCCGGTGAGCGAATCGTCCTCGAAACGCACCGAGGCGCCGTTGAAGGAAAGCTGCTGCATCAGTCCGAGCATGGCCATGCCTTGCGCGGAATTGTCCGCGCCTTCCGGCTGCGAGGCGAGCTGCTTCTGCATCGCCTGCATCGACTTGATGAAATCGACCGTGTAGCCGCCGAGGTTGAAGGTCATGCCGAGCGTGCCGGCATTCTCGACCGAGATGTCATATTTCGACAGCTCCATCTTGCCGTCGCTCGGCTGCCATGTGCCGGCCATGGCAATGTTGCCCGAGATGTTCTGGTAGCCGAGCGCCTCGATCGCTTCCTTCGACTTGGGGTCGTCGATCAGCGACAGGTCGGCGGTGAATTTTTCGGTGTTGGCGGTGAAGTCCATCGCCTTGCCGTCGGCCGGCGGGGTGATCTGGACCGCAAGCCCGTCCATCGCGAAGGCCGTCTTGTCGCCGACCTTGACCGTCATGTTGGAGAGCTCCGCCGATTTGTACATCATCAGCGAGCCGAGCGGATCGGTGCTGCCTTCGGCCGGGACCTTCATGTCGTGGATGATCACCGGGCTGAGGTCGAGCGTCACGCCGTCCTTGCTGTGTTCGAAGGGCGAGGTCGAGACAGTGGCGATCGCATAGCCGCCATTGGCCTCGGTGACCCCTTCCAGCTTTACGTCGCCGATCGGCAGCGCTTCCTTCTCGGCCGCCGGCTTGATGGAAACACCCTGCAGCACGGCGTTCGAATCGTCGCCCGAGACACCGGTCCAGGAAATCTCGACGCCCTGGGCGGCAAGGGCTGCCTTGATACGCTCGGCCACCGCCGGATCGGCGGCGAAGGCCGCATTGAGAGGCAGCGTCAGCAGAAAGGTCGAAAAAGCCAGTTTCTTGAGCGTCGAGCGTTGGATTGTCATGGCGAGTTCCCTGTCCTGATTTGGCTATGATGAAAATTGTTCTGACACCTGCTCCATCACCATTCCGTGACGAACGGGACGGGAAGAAGGCATTTTCCGGCAGATGTGTCGAAAATGGCGACGAAAAGCAAACGCCGGCCGGCAGTCATTGCGCGATGCGGTGAATTTGTCATGAAGATCGCGGCTTTCCTCCGCCAGCGCGTTGCATGCCAGATAGAGGCCGCGTGTAACGAGTTGATGTTGGCCGGCCTCATGGTGCCGTCGCGGCCTGTTGCAGATCGGTGGCAAATTGCAGCCGCCTCCCGGGCGCTTCCGTGAAGCCCTTCACATCGCCGGTTGTGTGTTCGTAGCCGCGACCAAAGCGCCGATGTTCACGCGACGCTTGCCGCGAATCACCCGCTCGGCTAGTCCAAAACCATGGGAAAGAGGCTTTTGCCGCCCGATGACAATGGCGGCGGCGACAAAATCGAACCGGTCGATCTGAAGGAAGCGCTTGAGCGGCGCTATCTCGCTTACGCGCTGTCGACCATCATGCACCGGGCACTGCCGGATGTGCGCGACGGACTGAAACCGGTCCATCGCCGCATCATGCATGCCATGCGGCTGCTCAGGCTCAACCCCGATCAGGGTTTCGCCAAATGCGCCCGCATCGTCGGCGACGTGATGGGCAAGTTCCATCCGCATGGCGACCAATCGATCTACGACGCGCTGGTGCGCCTGGCGCAGGATTTCTCGATGCGCTACCCGCTGGTCGACGGGCAGGGCAATTTCGGCAACATCGACGGCGATAACGCCGCCGCCATGCGCTACACCGAAGCGCGCATGACGGAGGTGGCGAGCGAGCTGCTTGCCGGCATCAATGAAGACGCCGTCGATTTCCGCCCGACCTACAATGAAGAGGACGAGGAGCCGTCCGTTCTGCCGGGCGCCTTCCCGAACCTGCTCGCCAACGGCTCCTCGGGCATTGCCGTCGGCATGGCGACCTCGATCCCGCCGCACAACGCCGCCGAACTCTGCGACGCCGCTCTCCATCTGATCGAACATCCGGAAGCGCCGGTGGCGAAGCTGATGGATTTCGTCCAGGGGCCGGATTTCCCAACCGGCGGCATCATCGTCGACAGCCGCGCCTCGATCCTCGAAGCCTATGAGACGGGCCGCGGCGGTTTTCGCGTGCGCTCGAAATGGGGGCAGGAGGATCAGGGCAGGGGCACCTGGAGCATCGTCGTCACCGAAATCCCTTACGGCGTGCAGAAGGCCAGGCTGATTGAGAAGATCGCCGAGCTCTTGATGGCGCGCAAGCTGCCGCTGCTCGAAGACATCCGCGACGAGAGCGCCGAGGACATCCGCATCGTGCTGGTGCCGAAGAGCCGCACCGTGGATCCCGGCCTGCTGATGGAATCGCTGTTCAAGCTCACCGAGCTCGAAAGCCGCTTCCCGCTCAACATGAACGTACTGTCGCGCGGCAAGGTGCCGAACGTGCTCTCGCTGAAAGGCGTGCTGAAGGAGTGGCTGGACCACCGTCGCGACGTTCTGGTCCGCCGCTCGAAATACCGGCTGGGCGAGATCGAGAAGCGGCTGGAAATCCTTGCCGGTTACCTGATCGCCTATCTGAACATCGACGAGGTGATCAGGATCATCCGCGAGGAGGATGAGCCCAAGCAGGTGATGATGGCCCGCTGGTCGCTCACCGACAACCAGGCCGAAGCCATCCTCAACATGCGCCTGCGCGCCTTGCGCAAGCTGGAAGAGATCGAGATCCGCAAGGAGTTCGACGGGCTCACCGCGGAGAAGAAGCAGATCGAGGCGCTGCTCGCGTCCGACGCCAAGCAATGGGCGACGATCAAGTGGGAAGTCACGCAGCTTCGCGACAAGTTCGGCCCCGAGACCGAGCTCGGCAAGCGCCGCACCCAGTTCGCCGACGCGCCGGAGCACGATCTCACCGACATCGCGCATGCCATGATTGAACGCGAGCCGGTCACGGTCGTCGTCTCGGAAAAGGGCTGGCTGCGCGCCATGAAGGGCCACCTGACAGATTACTCGCAGCTCGCCTTCAAGGAAGGCGATAGCCTGAAGCTGGCCTTCCATGCCCAGACCACGGACAAGATCCTGGTCTTCACCACTGGCGGCAAGTTCTACACCATCGGCGCCGACCGGCTGCCGGGCGGGCGCGGCCATGGCGAGCCGATCCGCATCATCGTGGACATGGAGAACGACCAGGACATCGTCACCGCTTTTGTCCATGATCCGAAGCGCAAGCTGCTGCTGGTATCCTATGACGCCAACGGCTTCATCGTTTCGGAGGAAGAGGTCGTCGCCAACACCCGCAAGGGCAAGCAGGTCATGAACGTCAAGGCGCCGGATGAGGCCAAGCGCTGCATTCCGGTGGCGGGCGACCACCTCGCCATTGTCGGCGAGAACCGCAAGATGCTGGTCTTCCCGCTCACCGAAATCCCGGAAATGGCCCGCGGCAAGGGCGTGCGCCTGCAGAAATACAAGGACGGCGGCGTGCTGGACTTGAAGACGTTCACACTGGAGACCGGGCTCTCCTGGCAGGATTCGGCCGACCGCACCTTCACCAAGTCGCGCGAGGAGCTCGCCGAGTGGATCGGTACCCGCGCCGCCGCCGGCCGCATGGTGCCGAAGGGCTTCCCGCGGACGGGGAAGTTCGGGTAGCGCAGCGCTAATCTCCCCCCTCGAGGGGGAGATGTCGCCGAAGGCGACAGAGGCGGTCGCCGCGCGTGAAGCGCCAACCTTCTCTGTTGGCGAACGGCGCCAGCGCTCCACGCGCGGCGACCCCCTCTGGCCTGCCGGCCATCTCCCCCTCAAGGGGGGAGATTCCTAGACATTTGGACTATCGTCACGATTGCTGCACTATGATGGTGCATAAGCATCCATCGAACATCGGATAGGGAGAAACGCCGGGTTGAAGCGGGCCGAGATCCAGAAGCCGGGGCAGCGCCTGTTCGGCCTGTCGACGCCGCTCAGGGCTGCCGTCATCCCGCCGCTGTCGGCGGCACGTTGGCTTCTGGTGCTGATCGCCGCCGCCGGCGTCTATTTCTTCCACGGCTTCCTGTTCCCGGTTCTGGCCGCGCTCGTCATCGCCTTCGCCAGCTGGCCGCTCTACCGCCGGCTGCTCGTCGCCGTCGGCGGCAACCGCACCATAGGCGCGACGCTTGCGATCCTCTTCATCCTAACCTTCCTGGTGGTGCCGATCGCGCTGGCCGGCACCTACGC
>NZ_RZSA01001160.1:0-1866 GCF_003998075.1 Mesorhizobium sp. M2A.F.Ca.ET.037.01.1.1
AGGGTGCGGCCTCCGAGCGGCTGGTCTGGCCCTTCGCGCTCGCTTTCTTCGACAAGGTGCGGGTGATGGCGGCGTGGTGCGAAACGCGCCAGGATTTCCGTCATTTCCGCGCCGACCGGATGTCCGACCTGACTCCGACCGGCGTCCGTTACCCACGCCGCCGCCAGGCGATGCTGAAGGAGTGGCGGGCGACGCTGGACGCGCCCCGCTCAAACGCCAGGAAGGGCGATTCCGCCTGATCGCTGCTGCCAGAATCTGACAGTAGGTCCGCATATGGTCCCGAAGGTCCAGACACTTTGGAGATCAGATATGACCACGCCGAATTTCGTCATCCTCTATGTCGACAGCCCGGAAAAGAGCGGTGCGTTCTACGCGTCGCTGCTCGGGCGCGAGCCGGTCGAGTCCTCGCCGACCTTCGTGATGTTCGTGCTCGACAAGGGTTTCAAGCTCGGCCTCTGGTCGCGCCACACGGTGGAACCGGCGGCTGCGGGGGCAGGCGGTGGCGGCGAGCTTGTGCTTGCCGTCGACAACGGCGCGGCGGTCGATGCCACCCATGCGGATTGGGCTGGCAGAGGCCTCAAAATGCTGCAGGCTCCGACCGATCTCGATTTCGGCCGCACCTTCGTCGCGCTTGATCCGGACAATCATCGCCTGCGCGTTTATTGGCCGAATGGGCAGGAGGGCAGTAGGGCAGTAGGGCAGTAGGTGTTCTTTCCCCCCTTATTCCCTTACTGCCCTGCTCCCTTACCCCTTGAGCGCCTTGTAGACGGCGATGCCGGCGGCGAGGTCTTCAAGGGCTGCGCCAACCGACTTGAACAGCGTGATCTCGCTGTCGGTTTGCCGGCCCTGTTTCTCGCCGCGCGCGAGCTCATGCAGATCGGCGATGATCGCTTCCGGTTTCAGCAGGCCCGAGGCCAGAGGCTGGACGATGTCGCCGGCCTCCTTGGTGGCGCCGGCGCGGGTGTCGACATAGACGCGGGCGCGCTTGATCGCATCGTCATCAGCCTCGCGCATGTCGGGCGTGAAGCCGCCGACGAGGTCGACATGGGCGCCCGGCTTGAGCAGCGCGCCCTTGACCAGCGGCGTGTTGGAGATGGTCGCGGAGGCGATGATGTCGGCCTCGGCAAGCTCCGCGTCGAGATCGCCGGCGGCATTGGCCGGAAAGCCTTCGGCGCGCAAGGCGGCCGCCACCTTTTCGGCATTGGCCGGCGTGCGGTTCCAGATGCGGATGGAGGTGATCGGCCTGACCGCCGAATGCGCCTTGGCAAGGAATGGCGACAGCGCGCCGGCGCCGATCACCAGAAGCCGCGAGGCGTCCTTGCGGGCCAGATAGGAAGCGGCGAGCGCGGAGGCGCAGGTCGTGCGCCACTGCGTCAGCCGCTGCCCGTCGATCATCGCCTGCGGCTCGCCGGTGACGCCGTCGAGCAAAAGATAGAGGCCCATCACCGCCGGCTTGCCTTTTGCGTTGTTGTCCGGCGACACGGTGACAATCTTGACGCCGATATGACCTCCCGCCGAGGTGCCTGCGGCGTTGAAGTCGGTCCAGGCCGGCATCAAAAGCAGGGTCGAGGCCGCGCCCTCCGGCCGCTCCACGCCATGATGGTGACGAACCGGCTGCACGGCGCCCTCGCGAAAGGTGGCGCGCAATGTCTCGACCAGGCCGGGAAAGGTCAGCGCGCGGTCGACCTCGGCGGCCGAAATGGTCAGCATCGAAGGCTCCGGATTGCTTTAGTTGGTCGGCTTGGGCAACGCCGGTCCATTCGGCGCGGCCGGCGCGCGGCTCACCGCCTGGCGCAGGTTTTCAGCCTCCAGGCCGCGCTGGCGCGCGAGCTTGCGGTAGCGGCCCTGCTTCACCCAGGTCGCCAT
>NZ_RZSA01001161.1:0-1865 GCF_003998075.1 Mesorhizobium sp. M2A.F.Ca.ET.037.01.1.1
ATACCCAGCCCATCGAAGGAACCGACGAACTGGTCGGCTATCTGGCCGCCGGCAACAAGCCGCGCGACAAATGGCGCATTGGCACCGAGCACGAGAAATTCCCCTTCTATGTCGACGGCCACGCGCCGGTGCCCTATGGCGGCGAGCGCGGCATCCGCGCCATCCTGGAAGGCATGCAGCAAAAGCTTGGTTGGGACCCGATCATGGATGCCGGCCGTATCATCGGCCTGGTCGAGCCGACCGGCCAGGGCGCGATCTCGCTGGAGCCAGGCGGCCAATTCGAGCTTTCCGGCGCGCCGCTGGAATCGATCCACCAGACCTGTCGCGAGGGCAACGCGCATCTGGCGCAGGTGCGCGAGATCGCCGAGCCGCTCGGCATCCGCTTCCTCGGCCTTGGCGGCAGCCCGAAATGGTCGTTGGCCGACACGCCGAAAATGCCGAAATCGCGCTACGAGATCATGACGCGCTACATGCCGAAGGTCGGCACCAAGGGCCTCGACATGATGTACCGCACCTGCACGATCCAGGTTAACCTCGACTTCGAGAGCGAGACCGACATGCGCCGCAAGATGCAGGTGTCGCTGAAGCTGCAGCCGCTGTCGACGGCGCTGTTTGCCAACTCGCCCTTCACCGAGAGCCGGCCGAACGGGCTGCAGAGCTGGCGCGGCGACATCTGGCGCGACACCGACAACCAGCGTTCCGGCATGCTTGAATTCTGCTTCTCGCCCGATTTCGGCTTTGCCGACTATGTCGAATGGGCGCTCGACGTGCCGATGTATTTCGTCATCCGCGACGGCCAGTATCACGACATGACGCGCTACACCTTCCGCCAGTTCATGGCGGGTGCGGCGCGCAATGAAATCCCCGACGGCCTGCCGACCATGGGCGACTGGGCGAACCATCTCTCTACCTTGTTCCCCGACGTGCGGCTGAAGCGTTTCCTCGAAATGCGCGGCGCCGATGGCGGCCCGTGGCGTCGCATCTGCGCCCTGCCCGCCTTCTGGGTCGGGCTGCTCTATGACGAGCAGGCGCTGGACGCCGTCGAGGCGCTGACCGCAAGCTGGACCTATCGGGAAGCGCTGGCGATGCGCAATGCCGTGCCGGAGCTTGGCATCGCGGCGCCGTTCCGCAACGCCACCTTGCGCGACGTCGCCCGCGACGTGCTCGCCATCTCGCGCATGGGCCTGAAGAACCGCGGCAAGAAGAACCGCGACGGTTATGACGAGACGTCGTTCCTCAACACGCTGGACGAGGTCGTCTCGCGCGGCACCACCAGCGCCGAGGAGATGCTGTCGGCCTACCACACGCGCTGGGGCGGCTCGATCGAGCCGGTGTTCATGGAATATGCCTATTAACTGTCCGGTGTACGCCGAGCGGTTGGGCAGCAAAAGCCGCTTCAATCGGTGATGGAAACGAACTAGGCTCTCCGACGAGGATATTGTCGGAGGAGAACCCAATGCCTTCCCTGTTCGACATTTTTGCCCAAGCCCAGAATGGCGCCGGCATGCAGGCGCTGGCCCAGCAATATGGGCTTTCGATGCAGCAGACGCAGGCCGCGGTCCAGGCGCTGCTGCCCGCCTTCTCACAGGGGCTCCAGCGCTACACCGCCGATCCCTACGGGATGGGCGCCTTCATGACGGCGATGGCGAGTGGGCAGCACGCCAAATATTTCGAGGACGCGACAAGAGCCTTTTCGCCGCAAGGCATCGATGAGGGCAACGGCATTCTCGGCCATCTGTTCGGCTCGAAGGACCTGTCGCGCGCCGTGGCGAACCAGGCCGCGCAGGCGACGGGGCTCAGCCAGCAGGTGTTGCAGCAGATGCTGCCGGCCATGGCCTCGATGATGATGGGCGGGCTGTTCAAGC
>NZ_RZSA01001162.1:0-1864 GCF_003998075.1 Mesorhizobium sp. M2A.F.Ca.ET.037.01.1.1
CTGTTTTCGCGAAGGCCGGCTACCAGCCAGTGCGTGTCCGGGAACGGCTGCAGCGCCTTCACCGCCCGGTCGAGACCCTTCACTTTCATTCTGTTGGCGATGCTCAAGGCAATGACGGCCTGGCGGGGAAGCCCGAACCGATCGCGGATTTCATTGCGGTCGCCGGCCAGCAACTCCGGCCGGCGGCGTTTCGGATCGAGCGTCGGTCCGACAACATGGATGCGCGATTCCTCGGTTCGCCAGAAGTCGCGGTAAAGCGCTGCCTGGTGCGCGCTGAGCGCAATGATCTGCACGGCGCTGCCGGGCGCAAAAATCATCGATTCGAGCTTTTGCTGGCGAATGAAGCGAGGCGAAAACGGCCGCCACCAGCCGAGCTTCGAGGCAAAATAGGGCGGGTCGCCGGCATAGTAGATGTCCAGGCCCGCCATCTTGTTGAAACCGACCACGCAGTCGAAATCCCGCCTGGCCGTCAACAGCGTCTTTCCCAGTGCAAATTCGGTGCCCGGGTTGGAGAGAACCCGTGCCGGATGGACTGTTATCGTCGCCGAACTCTCGACATGACCAACCTGGCGCGTCGTCAGGATCGTCACGCTATGGCCGCGCGCGACCAGTCGGTCGCTGATATTCAGACAATCCCTCTGCAAACCCCCGTTCATAAAGAGGGCAGAGATTGCACAGCAGATTCTCATCACATGTTCCGGAGCGCCGCCCACCCCCAAGATCGACGGAGAGAGACTCCGGGTGCGCCCCAGACTTCTCCACTCAAACAAACACGCCGGGCGCTCAAATGTTGGTCGTGTTGAAAAGACGCATATGCTGTATATAGCGGCTTATCAAGAGACTTGGATGCTGTAGCATTGGGGCTGTCCAAAAAAGAAAACAACCGGATCGCGATTATGAAGATGCCGTGGATTAATTGTGGCTGCCACGCCGGCTTCGCCTGAACGCTGCCATACCCGTGCCAAAGGCCCTGCGTGAATACAACTGGCGGCAATGGCTGAGAATGCAGCCGCTGACACATGCCATCAAGACCGCCCGTTACCGGAAGATCGACCGGAGATTCCTGAGCCTGCCGGCCAAGGCGGGGGACATTACGGGCATCCGCGATGTCGCCCGGGGTCGCGATGTGCTGCTCACCATCGCCTTCGGCGATGCCCAATGTCTCGATCTGCAGGTGCGGCTGGCCAGGGGACTTGTCCGTCACGACCTCCACATCGTGGCCGATAACAGCATCAGCGAAGCTGCCGCGGACGAGAACAGGCAGGTATGCGCGGCCCGAGGCATTCCCTATGTCTGGCTGCCGGCCAATCCATGGACCGTAAAAAACCCGAGCCGGTCCCACGGCGCGGCGCTCAACTGGATGTGGCGCAATATCCTGAAGCCGGCCGCCCCGGCCGCGTTCGGATTTCTGGACCAGGATCTCTTCCCGACGCAGCCATGCGACCCCTTCGTGCCTCTTCAAGATGTGTCGTTCTACGGCGACCTGCGCCGAGCGGGCGCTCGCTGGTATTTGTGGGCAGGCTATTGTTTCTTCCGCTTCGAAGCCGTCGCCCGCAAGCCTCTCGATTTCGGGCTCGACTGGTTCGCCGGCCTCGATACCGGCGGGGCCAACTGGGAGGTGCTCTATCGGAATGTGGACCCGAACGCGCTGCCGCAACGGCCGATAACGGCATTCGCGGCCTTGCCCGGAGTTGAACTCAGGCAGGCCTATTGCGAATGGCGGGGAAGCTGGCTGCACGAAGTCGGCCTCGACGGCGATCTCTTGTTGAAGGCGAAAAAGCGCGAGGCCGTTTTACGCTTGCTGGAACCCGCCCTTCAGGCCCTGGCCAGATCGGCGCGACAATGAGATTGGCAGTCGACACTG
>NZ_RZSA01001163.1:0-1862 GCF_003998075.1 Mesorhizobium sp. M2A.F.Ca.ET.037.01.1.1
ATATCTGGGCGTCGGCAACCATGGTAGCGTTGTTCTGCCGACATTGGCAGCCATGGCCGCCGGCGCCGTCTTCACCTATCTCGGATTCGACGGCATCGGTTTCCTCATCACCTATTCGGCCGTCACGGCGCTGCTCGCGGCGATCGGAACGATGTTCTGGATGAAGGGCGATCACGACCGCAGGATCCTGCTCGTCGTCTCGTTCCTGAGCGGAGCCTGCGGCTTGTCCTTCGCGCTGTGCGGCCTGGTGTTGCTGGTGCAAGGGCAATGGGTTCTCGGTGCTGCGCCCGACAACTGGGCGGAGCGGTTGAACACCGTCGTCGCGGTTGCCTGCATGACCGGCCTCGGGGCGCTGACGCTTTCGCTGCATCATCTGCAAGCGCAGATCGAGCTCAAGGCCGAGACCATGACCGATCCGTTGACCGGCCTGATGAACCGCAGGGCGCTCAACGAACTCTACGGCGATCGCAGCTTTGGTCCGTTCATGGCGATCGCGATGTTCGATCTTGACCATTTCAAGACGACCAACGATGTCTTCGGCCATCCCGTCGGCGACAAGGTCCTTTGCCGCTTCGCGGCGGTGATCAAGAAATATGGCAGGACAGGGGTCGACGCCTTCCGGCTCGGCGGCGAGGAGTTCGCGATCGTCATGTCGCGGATCACGCCTGAAAAGGCGCATGACATGGCAAGCCGCATCGGCGTCGCCTTCGGCACCGAGATCGTCGCGACGCATCGCGGTCCGCTGCGCAGCAGCGTCAGCGGCGGCATGGGATTTGGCGCAGCTAGTGGCCGGACCCTGGACGAGGTGCTGGCCGAAGCGGACGCCGCGCTCTATGCCGCCAAGCGCGCCGGGCGGAACCGCGTTATCGCCCAACGAGAACAGGGCCAGCCCGATAGCGGGCCGGCCCAGAAAACCGCCTGAACGACTACTCCGCGGCGCCGAGATATTCCGACAGCGGCGGGCACGAGCAGACCAGGTTGCGGTCGCCGGCCACATTGTCGATGCGCGACACCGGGGGCCAGTATTTCGTCGCCAGGTCGGCGTCGCCCGCAGGGTGGGCCGCTTCGAGCCGCGAGTAGGGATGCTTCCACTCAGCGGCAAGCGCTTCCGCCGCGGTGTGCGGGGCGTTGACCAGTGGGTTGTCGTTGGACGGCCACTCGCCCTTCGCCACTTTCGCCGCCTCGCCGGCGATGGCTACCATCGCCTCGCAGAAGCGGTCGAGCTCGCGCTTGGGCTCGGACTCGGTCGGCTCGACCATCAGCGTGCCGGCGACCGGGAACGACATGGTCGGCGCGTGGAAGCCATAGTCGATCAGGCGCTTGGCGATATCGTCGACGCTGATGCCGGCGCTCTCCTTGAGCACGCGAGTGTCGAGGATGCACTCGTGGGCGATGCGATCGTGCCTGCCCTTGTAGAGAAGCGGGAAGTGCGGCGCGAGCCGGGTCGCGATGTAGTTGGCGGAAACGATCGCCGTTTCCGTCGCCTGCTTCAGTCCTGAAGCGCCCATCATGCGGATGTACATCCAGGTGATCGGCAGGATGGAGGCGCTGCCGAACGGCGCCGCCGCCACGGCATGGGTCGTGCCTTCCGTCACGTGGCCGGGCAGGTAGTGCTTCAGATGGGCCTTGACACCGATCGGACCGACACCCGGCCCACCGCCGCCATGCGGGATGCAGAAGGTCTTGTGCAGGTTCATGTGGCAGACGTCGGCGCCGATATCGCCTGGACGGGCGAGACCGACCAGCGCGTTGAGGTTGGCGCCGTCGAAATAGACCTGGCCGCCATGCTCATGGACGATGGCGCAGAGGTCGCGTGCGCCTTCCTCGTAGACGCCGTGCGTCGAGGGGTAGGTGAACATCAG
>NZ_RZSA01001164.1:0-1859 GCF_003998075.1 Mesorhizobium sp. M2A.F.Ca.ET.037.01.1.1
ATAATATGGGCGGCGTGCCGACCAATTATTGGGGCGAGGTGCTCGACCCGACGGCCGAGAATCCCGACCGCGTGCTGCCCGGTCTGATGGCGGTGGGCGAGGCAGCGTGCGCGTCTGTGCACGGCGCCAACCGGCTGGGCTCCAACTCGCTGATTGATCTTGTCGTCTTCGGCCGTGCCGCGGCCATTCGCGCCGGCGAGGTGATCGACCGCAATTCGCCCATCCCTGCGCCCAACGCGGCCTCGGTCGAGAAAATCATGGACCGCTTCGACAGGCTGCGTCATGCCAACGGCTCGACGCCGACGGCAAGCTTGCGGGAAAAGATGCAGCGGGCGATGCAGGAAGACGCGGCGGTTTTCCGCACGCAGGAATCGCTCGACAATGGCTGCAAGCGCGTTTCCGAGATCTGGAGCGAGCTCAAGGACATCAAGGTCACCGACCGCTCGATGATCTGGAATTCCGACCTCGTCGAGACGCTGGAGCTGGAAAACCTGATGACCAACGCCATCACCACGGTCTATGGCGCCGCGGCGCGCAAGGAGAGCCGCGGCGCGCATGCGCGGGAGGATTTCTCGGCCCGCGACGACGCCAACTGGCGCAAGCACACGCTGGCCCATGTCGGCGAGGACGGCACGGTGACGCTCACGTACCGGCCGGTGCATACCGAGACGCTGCTGGCGGAAAAGGACGGCGGCATCAACCCGGCCAAGATCGCGCCGAAGGCCAGGGTGTATTGACGATGGCATTGGCGGCCGCGGGATATTCCGGCACGCCCCTTCCGGCCAAGCTCGGCCTGAAGGACGGCATGGTCGCCGCCTTCATCGCGCTGCCGCCGGAGCTCGATGATTTGGCCGAGGCAGTAAAGTTTGCCGAGGTCGATCGGCTGCCAAGGTGGTCGGCGATCTCGGGCAACCGGAAATACGACGCCGTGCACGCCTTCACCGGGCAGCGGGCCGAGATCGAGGACGGCTTGCCCGGCATCGAGACGGCGATCAAGCGCGACGGCATGGTCTGGGTCTCTTGGCCGAAGAAGGCATCGAAAGTGCCGACCGACGTCACCGAGGACGTGATCCGGTCGGAGGCGCTGAAGCGCGACCTGGTCGACGTCAAGGTCGCCGCCGTCAACGAAATCTGGTCCGGGCTGAAGCTCGTCATCCGAAAGGACCGCAGGTAATGGTCGAACTCACGCTTCCCAAGAATTCCAAGGTCCAGCAGGGCAAGACCTGGCCGAAGCCGGAGGGCGCCACCAACCTGCGCGAATACCGCATCTACCGCTGGTCGCCGGACGATGGCGGAAACCCGCGCATGGACACCTATTTCGTCGACATGGACGATTGCGGGCCGATGGTGCTGGACGCGCTGCTGTGGATCAAGAACAAGATCGACCCGACGCTGACGCTGCGCCGCTCCTGCCGCGAAGGCATTTGCGGCTCCTGCGCCATGAATATCGACGGCTCCAACACGCTCGCCTGCACCAAGGGCGCCGACGACATTTCCGGCGCGGTGAAGATCTACCCGCTGCCGCATATGCCGGTGATCAAGGACCTGGTGCCCGACCTCACCAATTTCTACGCCCAGCACGCCTCGATCGAGCCGTGGCTGAAGACGGTCTCGCCGACGCCGGCCAAGGAATGGCTGCAGAGCCATGAGGATCGCGAGAAGCTCGACGGGCTCTACGAGTGCATCCTGTGCGCCTGCTGCTCGACGTCGTGCCCGAGCTACTGGTGGAACGGCGACCGCTATCTCGGTCCGGCGACGCTGCTGCAGGCCTATCGCTGGCTGATCGACAGCCGAGATGAGGCGACGGGCGAGCGGCTCGACAATCTCGAAGACCCGTTCCGGCTCTATCGCTGCCACAC
>NZ_RZSA01001165.1:0-1857 GCF_003998075.1 Mesorhizobium sp. M2A.F.Ca.ET.037.01.1.1
ATTCCCTTACTCCCCTACTCCCTTATTCCCCTACTAAGCGGCCAGATCGCGCAGCACGTACTGCAAAATGCCGCCGTTCTTGAAGTAGTCGAGCTCATCCAGCGTATCGATGCGGCAGATGATCGGCAGGTTCTTCACCGTGCCGTCGCCATAGGTCACCTTGGCGACCATCTTCTGGCGCGGCTTGATCGCGTCCAGGCCGTCGATCTCGACCAGCTCGTCGCCCTTCAGATTGAGGGAAGCCCATGAGGTGCCTTCCTCGAAGACGAAGGGGATGACGCCCATGCCGACCAGGTTCGAGCGATGGATGCGCTCGAAGGACTGGGCGATGACCGCGCGGACACCGAGGAGGTTCGTTCCCTTGGCCGCCCAGTCGCGCGAGGAGCCGTTGCCGTATTCGACGCCGGCGAAGATCACCAGCGGCACGCCGTCCTTCTTGTACTCCATGGCGGCGTCGTAGATCGACATCTCCTCCTTGGAAGGATAGTGGATCGTGTAGCCGCCCTCGCGGCCGTTCTCGCCCAGCATGTGGTTGCGGATGCGGATGTTGGCGAAGGTGCCGCGCATCATCACCTCATGGTTGCCGCGCCGCGTGCCGTACTGGTTGAAGTCGGCGACGCCGACGCCATGCTCGGTGAGGTACTTGCCTGCCGGCGATGCGGCCTTGATCGAACCCGCGGGCGAGATGTGGTCGGTGGTGATCTTGTCGCCGAAGAGGCCGAGCACGCGCGCGCCCTTGATGTCGCCGACCTTGCCGAAGGCGCGGCCCACGCCGGCGAAATAGGGCGGGTTCTGCACATAGGTCGAATGGTCGTCCCAGGCATAGGTCTGGCCTTCCGGCGCCTTGACCTTCTGCCAGTAGGCGTCGCCCTTGAAGACGTCGGCATATTTGCGGGCGAACAGCTCGCGGGTGACGTTCTTCTCGATGAACTCCTGGATCTCGGCCGAGGTCGGCCAGATGTCCTTGAGATAGACCGGCTTGCCGTCGCTGCCCTCGCCGAGCGGCTCGGTGGTCAGGTCCTTGGTCACCGTGCCGGCCAGCGCATGCGCCACCACCAGCGGCGGCGAGGCGAGGTAGTTCGCCTGCACATCCGGCGAGACGCGGCCTTCGAAGTTGCGGTTGCCGGAAAGCACCGCGGCTGCGATCAGGCCCTTGTCGTTGATGGTCTTGGAAATCGGCGCCGGCAGCGGGCCGGAATTGCCGATGCAGGTGGTGCAGCCGAAGCCGACCAGGTTGAAGCCGATCTGGTCGAGCTCCTTCTGCAGGCCGGATTTTTCCAGATATTCGGCCACCACCTGGCTGCCGGGGGCGAGCGAGGTTTTCACCCACGGCTTCTGCTTCAGGCCGCGCCGGTTGGCGTTGCGGGCCAAGAGGCCGGCGCCGATGAGCACGCTCGGGTTCGAGGTGTTGGTGCAGGACGTGATGGCGGCGATGACGACGTCGCCATGGCCAAGATCGTGGCCGGTGCCTTCGACGGCATAGCGCTTCGAGGTCTCGGCGGCCTTCTTGTATTCGGTCTCCATCGCCTTGGCGAAGCCGGCCGGAACGTCCTGCAGGGCGACGCGGCCCTCGGGGCGCTTCGGCCCGGCCATCGACGGCACGACGTCGCCGAGGTCGAGTTCGAGCAGGTCGGTGAAGACCGGATCGGCGGAGCCGGCGTCACGCCACATGCCTTGCGCCTTCGAATAGGCCTCGACCAGGGCGATGCGGTTCTCCTCGCGGCCGGACATGGTGAGGTAGCGGATGGTTTCCGAGTCGACCGGGAAGAAGCCGCAGGTCGCGCCATATTCCGGCGCCATGCTGCCGATGGTGGCGCGGCCGGCCAGCGTCATGTTGGAGAGGCCGGGGCCGAAGAA
>NZ_RZSA01001166.1:0-1850 GCF_003998075.1 Mesorhizobium sp. M2A.F.Ca.ET.037.01.1.1
GCCGAATTCAAGGGGCCGCAGCCCATTCCGGTCGTCATCAGCGTCGCGCCCGGGGCGAAATTCACATTGGGCAATATCCGGCTGAAGGGCGATGCCGCGGGGCTGGCGAGCGCCGATTTCGGGCTGATCGCCGGCGGCGATGCCGGCTCCGGCGCCGTGCTCAAGGCCGAGGCCCTGATTGTGCGGGCGCTGAAGGACGAGGGCAGGCCGCTTGCAAAGATCACAGACCGCGAGATAGTCGCCGAGCATGCAAGCTCGACGCTGGACGTCACGCTCACGGTGGCCGCCGGCCCGGTCGCCGCTTATGGCGACACGACAGTCGAGGGCACGGAAAAGGTCGATCGCGACTTCACCGAATACATGACCGGGCTGAAGCGGGGCCAGCAATATTCGCCGCAGGAGATCGACGATGCCCGCGACCGGCTGCTCGGCCTCGAGGTCTTCAACAGCGTGACCATCAAGGAAGGCGACAGCCTCGACGCCAACGGCAATATCCCGATCGACGTCCAGGTCAGCGAGCGCAAGCCGCGCTTTTTCGGCCTCGGCGGCACGTTTTCGAATACCGAAGGGCTCGGGCTGGAAGGCTATTGGGGACACCGCAACCTGTTCGGCCAGGCCGAGAAGCTGCGTATCGACGGGTCCATCAGCGGCATCGGCAGCAACAGCCTTTCGGCGCTCAACTACAATGCCGGCGTCATGTTCGAGAAGCCGGGCGTGCTCGGGCCGACGTCGAAATTCTTCACCGGCGTCAAGACTGTGTTCGAGCACCCCGATGCCTATGACCATTTCTCGGTCAAGGGCGACGTCGGCGTTTCCTACGACCTCGACAAGCAGCAGCGGGTCTCGGCCGAATTCGACCTCGACTATTCGCGGATCACCGACGCTTTCGGCAAGCATACCTACCTGATCGCCAGCGTGCCGCTGCAATATGTCTTTGACAACCGCGACAACAAGCTGAACCCGACCAGGGGGTTCCGCTTCCTCGCCTATGCCGAGCCGAGCTATGACATATTGAACGGCGCGACCTTCCTGAAGCTGAAGGGCGAGGGCTACACCTATCAGTCGCTGGACACGGCAAGCCGATTCGTGCTGGCCGAACGCGCAACGCTGGGCTCGATCGTCGGCACCGGCCTGCAGAACGTGCCCGCCGACCGGCGCTTCTATTCCGGCGGCGGCGGCTCGGTGCGCGGTTATTCCTACCAGGGCATCGGCCCGAAGGATATTGACGGCCAGCCGATCGGCGGCTTGTCCTTCTTCGAAACCTCGGTGGAGATGCGTATCGGCGTCACCGACACGGTCGGCATTGTTCCGTTCGTCGATGCCGGCACGGTCTCGATCAAATCCTTCCCGGATTTCTCGGATGTTAAGGTCGGCGCGGGCGTCGGCCTGCGCTATATTACCCCGTTCGGGCCGCTTCGCATCGACGCGGCGGTGCCGCTCAACCGCGATCCGGGCGATCCGCATTTCGGCATCTATGCCGGCATCGGCCAAGCGTTCTGACGATGAAGATTTTCTGGCGCATCCTCCGCATTATTATCTACACGCTGCTCGTCCTGCTGGTGGTGGCTATCGGCGCTCTCGTCGTCCTGACCGGCACCGAAGGCGGCCGCCAGAACCTCGCCGGCCTGATCTCGAAGATGGCCTCGAGCGAGGACCGGAAGATTACGGTCGCTGGCATCGAAGGCATCTGGTCGGGGGCGCTCAGGGTCGATCATGTCGTGCTGGAGGACCGCGCCGGCCCCTGGATGGTCGCACGCAACGTGGCGCTCGACTGGTCGCCGACGGCGCTGCTCTCCCGGAATTTCAATGCTGACCGCTTCGCCGCCGAGCGGATCGAACTGGCGCGGCTG
>NZ_RZSA01001167.1:0-1849 GCF_003998075.1 Mesorhizobium sp. M2A.F.Ca.ET.037.01.1.1
CTCGACGAGGTTCATGGTCCCGACGCGCTGCTGGCACTGATCGGCCGCGCCGATTTCATCGTCTGCTGCGTGCCTCTGCTGCCGACCACGCGCGGTCTGTTTGGCGAGGCCGCCTTCGCCGCGATGAAGCCGTCCGCCGTGCTCATCGACATTTCGCGCGGCGGCGTCGTCGAGGAGGCCGCGTTGTTGAGCGCGCTCGACAACAAGCGGATCAAGGGCGCGGCGCTCGACGTTTTCGCGACCGAACCGCTGCCGGCCGAGCACCCGCTCTGGGGTTACGAAAACGTCGTCATCACGCCGCATTGCGCGGCGGTCTATGACGGCTGGGACATCAAGTCGTTGCACATGTTCGCCGACAATCTGGCGCGCTACCGCAAAGGTGAGCCGCTGGAGAATGTGGTCAATCCGGAACGCGGCTATTGAAAGCAATTCCAGGAAAAGTGTGAACGGTTTTCCGTCCGGAATTGCGAAGAAAGAGGATCGGGAGGAAATAATCCGATGTCACAGGACAGGCGCGGCGGCGGTCGCCGATCGAAGCTCGGACGCAGCGGCGGCGGCATCGCGCAACTGCCGTGGCAGAGCGTGAAAAATCCCTACCCGCCCATGCAGCTTCTCGACGAGGAGCGCATGGAGCAGTTGCACAAGACATCGATGCGCATCCTGTCGGAACTCGGCATCCGCGTCATGAGCGAAAAGGTGATGGACCTGTTCTCCAAGGCTGGCGCCACCGTCGATCGCGAGAGCAACACCATCCGCATCGACGAGAGCATCGTCGCCGAGGCGCTGCGCAACGTTCCCTCCTCCTTCACGCTGACCAGCCGCAATCCCGAAAAGCAGCTCCATTTCGGCGGCAATTCACTGGTCTTCGGTCTAGTCGCCGGTCCGCCCAATGTGCATGACCGCATTAACGGCCGGCGTCCAGGCAACCTGCCCGACTATCAGAACTTCATCCGGCTGGCGCACCACTTCAACGCCATCCACATCATCGGCAACCAAGTGGTGGCGCCGATCGAGCTGCCGGCGAATTCGCGCCATCTCGACACCTATCACGCCAATCTGACGCTGAGCGACCTCTCCTTCCATTGCACCGCGATTGGCCGCGCCAGGGCGATGGACGGCATCAACATGATGGCGATCGCGCGCGGCATCTCGGTCGAGGAGATGCGCGCTTCGCCGGGCGTGACCACGATCATCTCGATCAACTCGCCACGCCTGTTCGACGACGCGATGGCCGAAGGCCTGATCGCCATGGCCGAGCATGGCCAGCCGGTGACGGTCACCCCCTTCACGCTGATGGGCGCGATGACGCCGGTGACGCTTGCCGCCGCGCTCTGCCAGCAGAATGCCGAGGCGCTGTTCGGCGTGACGCTGACGCAGCTCGTCAACCCCGGCACGCCGGTGATGTACGGCGCTTTCACCTCCAATGTCGACATGAAGTCGGGCGCGCCGGCCTTCGGCACGCCGGAAAACGCCAAGGCCAACATCATCGCCGGGCAGTTGGCGCGCCGCTACAATTTGCCCTACCGCACCTCCAACGCGAATGCCTCCAACGTCGTCGACCTGCAGGCGGCCTACGAAACTGAAATGGCGACCTGGGGCGCGGTGCTTGGCGGGGCCAATCTGATCTATCACGCCGTCGGCTGGCTGGAGGGCGGGCTGACAGCGTCCTACGAAAAGCTCGTGCTGGACGTCGAGATCCTGCAGAACATGATGGAGTTTCTGCGGCCGCTGCCGTTCCAGGAGGACGACCTCGGCTTCGAGGCGATCAAGTCGGTGCCGGCCGGCGGCCATTTCTTCGGCGCCGAGCACACCATGTCGCGCTACACCACCGCCTTCTACCAACCGATGC
>NZ_RZSA01001168.1:0-1847 GCF_003998075.1 Mesorhizobium sp. M2A.F.Ca.ET.037.01.1.1
CAATTGGGCTTTTTACCGATCAGCACGCCGCCCGATCGCACTCCTTTACCGCGCATTAACCCTAACAGGATGATAACGGTCGCACTTTCCTGGGGTTGTGCCGCGGCTTGCGGCAAGAGCGATGAAGGTTCCTGGCCGGTCATGAAAAGCACTGCTTCCCTCTTTCGCGCTTTGCTTGCCCTGTCGCTGCTGACCGGCTGCTCGAGCTATCGCCCGACGCCCGCCGCCTTCCATGAAGTGCTCGACCAGCCCTACCGTCTCGGCGCAGGCGACCGGGTCCGTGTCACGGTGTTCGAGCAGGACGGGTTGACCAACACCTACAGCGTAGACCAGTCCGGCTACCTCTCCTTCCCGCTGGTCGGTGCCGTGCCGGCGCGCGGCCACACCGCGCAGCAGTTGGAAAAGGAGATCGCCGACAAATTGCGCCAGGGCTATCTGCGCGATCCCGACGTTTCGGTAGAGATCGACCGTTACCGGCCGATCTTCGTGATGGGCGAAGTGGGCGCTGCCGGCCAGTATTCCTATGTGCCGGGGCTCACCGTGCAAAAGGCGGTCGCCATTGCCGGCGGCTTCACGCCGCGCGCCAATCAGGAGAGCGTCGACATCACCCGCGACATCAACGGCAAGGTGATGACCGGACGGGTGCTTACATCCGATCCGCTCCTGCCCGGCGACACCGTCTACGTTCGCGAACGCCTGTTCTGAAAAGTCCGTCGTGACGGTGAACCTCAGGATCGTCCACTGCTTCCGCTCACCTGTCGGGGGAATCTTCCGGCATGTGCGCGACCTCACCGAGGCGCAGGTCGCCGCCGGCCATGCGGTGGGCATCGTCTGCGATTCGACAACCGGCGGCGACTACGAGGAGCGGCTCTTCGAAGCGATGAAGGACAGCCTCGCGCTCGGCATCCATCGCACGCCGATGCAGCGTCATGTCGGGCCGGGCGACCTCGCCTCGGCCTGGCGCACCTATCGAATCATCCAGGAATTGCGGCCGGACGTACTGCATGGGCATGGCGCCAAGGGTGGCGCCTATGCCCGGCTGTTCGGCTCACTGTTGCGGGTTTCAAGGTCTCGCGTGGCCCGCCTTTATTCGCCGCATGGCGGCTCCCTCCACTATGACGAAACGACGGCGACGGGAAAGCTGTTCTTCGGCCTGGAGCGCTTCATGGCGCGCTTCACCGATTGCCTGCTGTTCGTTTCCGACTATGAGCGGAAAACGTATCGGCGCAAGGTCGGCGAGCCGCCCATACCCAACCGGCTCGTCTATAACGGCCTGCGCGCCGCGGAATTCGAATCGGTGACGACGGCGATCAATGCCGCCGATTTCCTGTACATCGGCATGATGCGCGACCTGAAAGGTCCGGATATCTTCATCGATGCGCTGGCTTTGGCCGGCAGCGAGCCTGAACGCCCCTTGAGCGCCGTGATGGTTGGCGATGGCGACGACCTGCCGCGCTACCACGCTCAGGTCGAGCGGCTCGGCCTCGAGAACCGGGTTCGCTTCTTGCCTCCGATGCCGGCGAGGGAAGCTTTCGCCCTGGCTGAGCTGGTAGTGGTTCCGTCGCGCGCGGAGGCGATGCCCTATATCGTGCTCGAGGCCTTGGCCGCCGGCATGCCGATGATCGCGACCGCGGTCGGCGGCATTCCGGAAATCTTCGGCGATGGCTCCCCTGCCTTGATCCGGCCGGATCCCGTCGAGCTTGCCAGCAAAATCGGCATGGCGGTCAAAGACATGGATGCGTACCGCAAGGCGATGCCACAGGCCGACGAGCTGAAGGCGCGTTTCGGCTCCGACGTGATGGCAACCGAGATCGAGAAGGCCTATTTCGCGGCGCTGAGCAAGTCGG
>NZ_RZSA01001169.1:0-1844 GCF_003998075.1 Mesorhizobium sp. M2A.F.Ca.ET.037.01.1.1
CTACTACCCTCTGATAGATCCATCCGGCGACCATCATGGCAGGGCCGTCGCAATGTGCAAGCGATAGCTCATTTGGAAGCAATTCCAGCGAGCTGTAAGGCGGTCAGGCACCAGCGCCTTCGCCTTGCGTCGTCCGTCCGCAATTGCGTCAGCGCTCTAGGATTCCAGCACGTCCTTGACGATCGTCGCCAATTGCTTGAGCGAGAACGGCTTCGGCAGGAAGCCGAAATGGGCGTCGGCCGGCAGGTTCTTGGCAAAGGCGTCCTCGGCATAACCCGAAACGAACACGAACTTGATGTCCGGCTGACGCTTGCGCAGCTCGCCGAGCAATGTCGGCCCGTCCATCTCCGGCATCACCACGTCGGACACCACGATATCGACCTTGCCGCCAAGCGCCTCGAACACTTCCAGCGCCTCGACGCCGGACGACGCCTCATGCACGGTGTAGCCGCGCGACATCAGCGCCCGCACACCGCCCATGCGCACGGCGTCCTCGTCCTCGACCAGAAGCACTGTGGCCGAACCGGACAGATCCTTGGCCGTGTCGGCCGGCTTGGCCGGAGCCGCCGCCACGGCTGCCGGCGCCGCGCCGGGCTCGGCCTGCTTCTTCACCTCGGCGATGTGGCGCGGCAGGAAGATGCGGAACACCGTGCCCTTGCCGATCTCGGAATCGCAGAAGATGAAGCCGCCGGTCTGCTTGATGATGCCGTAGACCATCGACAGGCCGAGGCCGGTGCCCTTGCCCACTTCCTTGGTCGTGAAGAACGGCTCGAAGATTTTCTTGAGAACGTCGGGCGCAATGCCGCTGCCGGTGTCCTCGACATCGACGAGCACATAGTCGGCCGGCGTCAATTCGCGATAGGCGAAGGATTTGCATTCTTCCGTCGTGACGTTGCGGGTGCGCACGGTAAGATCACCGCCGCTCGGCATGGCGTCGCGCGCGTTGACGGCGAGGTTGACCACCACCTGCTCGAATTGGCCGATGTCGACCTTGACCGGCCACAGGTCGCGCCCGTGGTCGATCTTCAGCTTGATGTCGTTGCCGACAAGGCGGGCGAGCAGCATCCGGAGATCGGCCAGGACATCGGTCAGGTTGAGCACTTCCGGCCGCAGCGTCTGCTTGCGCGAGAAGGCCAGCAATTGCCGCACGAGCGAAGCCGCCCGATTGGCGTTCTGCTTGATGTTCATGATGTCGGGGAAGGACGGATCCGACGGACGGTGGTTGGTCAACAGAAGGTCGGACGCCATGATGATGGCGGTGAGCACGTTGTTGAAGTCGTGCGCGATACCGCCGGCAAGCTGACCGACCGCCTGCATCTTCTGACTCTGCGCCATCTGGCCCTCGAGCGCCTTCTGCTCGGTGGTCTCGACCGCATAGACGATGGCCGATTCCTCGGCGCCCTCGCCGCCCGCGCTGTCGGCGACGGCGTTGACGTAGAAGCGGATATGGCGCTCCTCATTGCCGGGCAGCACGGAGTCGATCGGCTCGATATTGGCCTGCCGCTGCCTGGCCTTCTCGAAGGCGGCGGCGAAGGCCGGACGGTCCCGTTCGTGGACGATGGTCTCGAACCGCACCCGCCGGTCGACGGCGTCCCGGTCGACCACGGATGAAAACAGCTGCAGGAATGGCGCGTTGGTGCGCAGGATGCGCCCGCTCGCATCGACGCCCGCGATAGCCATGGGAGTCGAGTTGAAGAAACGGGTGAAGCGGACCTCGGAAGCCCGCAGTTCCGCCGAAGCGTCCTCGCCCTGGGTACGGTTGAGCACGATGGTGCGGGTCGGACCGTTCACGCCCTCGCGGCTTGCCGAAACCCGGTGCATGAAGCGCACCGGCAGCGCCTGGC
>NZ_RZSA01000116.1:0-10317 GCF_003998075.1 Mesorhizobium sp. M2A.F.Ca.ET.037.01.1.1
GCCAAGCACGATCAGGCCCGGGTCGAGCATGCCGATGCAGCCGGCCGCGAGCCGGCCGATATCGGCGGCATGGCGCGAGACAGCCTCGGCGGCCGGCCGCGACCCCGCCAGTGCCAGCGCGAACAATTCCTTGGCCGAATTCGGCGGGGTCCCCTCTTCCGCCGGCCAGGTCTGTCGGCTGCGCTCGACAAGCGCCCGCGAGCCGAGATAGTGCTCAAGCCCCTCGCGAAAAGGCACTTCGCTGGCCGACCACGGAAACGGCATGCGGCCGACTTCGCCGGCAGCGCCGCCGGCGCCGCGATAAAGCCGGCCTTCATTGATCAGGCCCAGGCCGACGCGAACGCCGACCTGCAGGAAGGCAAAGGTCTCGTGACCCTGCGCGGCGCCGAAATGCCTTTCGGCGATCGCCGCGCAGTTGACGTTGTTTTCGAGGATAATCGGCACATCGATCTTGCGGCGAAGGGCGTGGAGCACCGCGTCCGGGCCGTTGCCCTGGCCATTGCCGAGGCGGCTGTGCGAGACGATGCGCGGCACCGCAACCGCGATGCTGCGTAAGGTGCGAAAAGCCTTGCCGACCTTGGCCGGGATCGATTTGGCTACCGCAAGAATGAACGCCCCGGTCTCGTCGACGGTCGCTCCGTCCGGAATGCTCTCTTCCACCGTCGCCAGGGGCTGGGCATCCATCGAATAGGCGACGGCGCGCACCTGTGCCGCGCCGACATCGATGCCGATCACATAGCCGGCGCCTGGGCCGATGCCATAGATGGTGGCGGTCCGCCCGATGGCGCCGCGTTCCGTCCCACGCGACGAGACAAGGCCAAGCGCGCTGAGCTCGGAAACGGCGGCCGACATGGTCGGCTTGGAGAGTTCCAGCATCGAGCCGAGCTTCGGCCGGGTCACTGGCCCCTGCGAGGCCAGCAGGCGCAGCACGGCGCGGGCGCTTTCCGTCAGGCTGGGGATTTCGGATGGAGCCATCTGCGACGTTGTTCCGCCTTCATCCTCTCGGCGCTCGGCCGATCGCGCCGGCTCGCATATCACGAATCAACCGCGACCATTACCATTGTGCTGCGTTTCGGCGGATTGCGCGAATGCGCCCTACTGAGCGAACAAGCTTGGCGTCCCGAAGAACTAAAGCTCCGTCGGCGACCAGGGCTTGAGCTTGGTATCGGTTTGCCGGTAGCGGAAGGTAATGTCGGTCAATCCGGCCGCGTCCTGCATGTTCGCGACGACCATCTGCAGCGCAACGATCTCCAGGATGCCGTCCGCGATCGCATTGCCCAGCGCCGGGATAACGATCACGGCGAGCTTCTCCCTGGCAGCGATATCGGTCCGTTGCGTGATCAGCGCCGAGGGGCAGCCGAAGCCGGCGACGTCCTGCGCGATCTTGACCTCGCGGTCCTCGCCAAAGGCGATCAGGCCGGTGGCGGCGTCCTGCGATTCCATCGGGCCATGCAGATAGTTCAGCGTGTCCCAGCCGGAGGCGGGAATCCGGACCGCCTCGCGAATCAGCATCGCTGCCTCGCCCGCATTGGCAAAGCCAATGCCGGCACCCACGATGTCGATGGCGGCGCGACCGCCAAGCAGCCTTGCCGCCCGACCGGTGCTCTCCCAACCATCGGCCAACAGCCGCTCGACCGCCTCCGGCAGTTGCGCCCAGTCGAAGGAGCCGCCGGCGATCTTGTCGACCAGCATGCCGAGCGCGAGCAGAGTTCCGGTGTAGCCGGTCGAACTGGCGCCATTGTCGGCGCCCGATGCCATGGCGATCACCGCGCCGGTGATGTCGGCCAGCGGATTGTCGGCGCCGCGGCAGATGGCGAGGCGCGGATAGGCCTTCGCCTCCCGCATCACATCGGCGATTTCGCGGCTCTGGCCGGAGGCCGACAGGGCGACAAAGGCATCCGCCGCCGCATCCGTCCGGCCATAGAGTTCGGTCGGCACGAAGGCGAAACCCCGCCGACCGAACTGGCGCAGATAGAAGGCGCCCGCGAGGGCCGCCTGATAGCTGGCGCCAATGCCGGCAAAGCCGATCGTGCCGTCGGCAAAGCCAGACAGGTCGACCGTGTCGAGCGCCCTTGCCACGGCCTGCCTTCCGATTTCCAGGCTTTCGGCCTGGCGCAACACCGCGGGGCGGTAACCGATACGCTTCATGTCAATGCTCCTCGATCCGCCCTCAGCCGTCGCCACGCTTCTTGCCCGCGAATAGACGTCCGGCCAAAGCCACCGCGCCGATCACCGGCGGCTCGCGCAGCAGGACCACGCGGCTTGCCGGCGACACGGACGCCATCGCCTTGACGAAAGCTTCCAACAGCATCGGCTGCTCGGCAATGACGCCGCCGCCGGCGACGACCAGCGACGGATCGGCGCCGCGTTCGATCAGCAGTTGCACAAGCGCCGCGAGCCCCTCCCCGCCTTCCTCGATGACGCGCGAAGCGAGCGGCGAACCGGCGTTCGCGGCATCGAAGACAGCGTTGGCATAGCGGCCCCAGGCAGCGGCGCCGCGTGTCTCGTTGAGCAAGATGCCGAGCTTGGTCTGGTCGTCGGTTCCGATCTCGCGCATAAGCATCGCAATCAGCGGATCGCCCTCCTGGCCGCGATCGAGAGCGCGGCGGATCGCCTTGGCGGCCTCGCGCACCAGCGCCGCCGCGCTTCCTTCATCGCCCAGGATCCAGCCCCAGCCGCCGGCGGCAAGCATCTTGCCCTCGGCCGTGCGCGCGACCGCGATCGAACCGGTTCCGGCCACAACGCCGATGCCTTCGACAAAGCCGGCGGCAGGCACCATCAGCTCGGCATCGTTGACCACCTGCACGCTGGTTTTCAGATTGGCCGACAGCAGCGCTTGGAAGCGCCGGCACTGCTCGTCGGTATCGCAGCCATGCGCGCCGACCGCAACCGCGGCAGGCGCTGAACCGCCGCAAAGATCCATGGCGATGGCCGACAGCTTCGCCGCATCGGCCTCCATCTGGCGGATCCGCCATTCGTCGGTGATAACCGTCTTGTCGAACAACACGGTGTCGCCGCGACGCCCCATGATGCGCGTCTTGGTGCCGCCTATGTCCACGCCCACCAGCAGGTTCCGATCCACGCACATTCCCTTCGCCAGCCGCGCCGCCCAAGCTTCGCGCGAACACTGCAACCACGTTAGTTAGGAAACTTTACAAACTATCTTTCCAGACGGCAAGAACTATGATTTGATCAACCCCGTCGAAGCGCATGAAGCGCTGAATGGGAGATCAGGAAGATGAGCAGGAGAAGGATCGGCCTGGCCCTCGCGGCCGCCTCTTTCGCATGGGGATTTGCAACAAGTCTGGCGCACGCGACCGACATCTCGTTCTGGACCTGGCGCCAGGAAGACAAGGCCGCCTATAACGAGCTCTTCGCCGACTTCACCAAGGCGAACCCGGACATCCACGTGAAGTTCGAGTCCTTCCCGGACGAGAACTACCCGACCATCGTCTCGACGGCATTGGCGGGCGGCAAGGGCGGCGACGTCATTCACACGCACGCCTATGGTTGGCTCGAGCAGTTCGTGAAGGCCGGCTATTTCGAGCCGCTCGACATGGCGACCGTACCCTCGCTCGCCAACCAGCCGGCGGATGCGCTGGTGTCCGGCACCTACCGCGCCGACAAGAAGGTCTATTCGCTGCCCTTCGCCTCGCAGACGCTTGGCCTGTTCATCAACAAGGACGTCTTCGCCAAGGCGGGGCTGACGCCGCCGACCACCTGGGACGAGTTCATCACCGTCAGCAAGGCGCTGAAGGAGAAGGGCATCTATCCTTTGGCTAACGGCATGGGCACCAGCTGGTTCAACGAAATGTTCGTGGCCATCTTCACCAACCCGTTCCTTGGGCCCGACTTCGTCAGCGACCTGACCAGCGGCAAGACCACCTTCAAGGATCCGCGCTATGTCGCGGCACTCGGCAAGCTGCTCGAGCTGCGCCCCTATATGCCCGACGGCTTCGAAGGCATCGACTATGAGACGGCCGGCCAGCTGTTCCTGAGCGGCAAGGCGGCGATGCTCGCCGGCGGCAGCTTCGACATCGCCACCTACCGGTCGCAGAACCCCGCCATCAACATGGACTTCGTCGCCCCGCCTTTGGCCAAGGCCGGCGACACGCCGCAAGTCACGAAATTCTTCGACGGCGGCTACGCGGTCAATTCGAAGTCGGCCAACAAGGAAGCGGCGCTCAAGCTGGTCAACTGGATGGGCACCAAGGAGTTCGGCGACAAGTTCTCGGCGCTTCTCGGCAACATCTCGCCGATCAAGGGCGTCGTCATCAAGGACGAGCTTCTGTCACACGTCGCCAAGTTGAACGAGACGGCGATGCCGCATATCAATGTCGTCTATTTCCGCTTCGAAAAGCCGACGGCATCGGAATTGCTGCAGGGCGACATCACCAAGATGATGTCGGGGTCGATCACGCCGGACCAGCTTGCCGCCGACCTCACCGACGGCCTCGCCAAATGGTACAAGCCGTTCCAGGGCAAATGAGATGGCAGACGGCTGGCGCCACACAGCGAAACCTTTTGCATGGCGCCGGTCGCTCTGGATTGCCGCGCTGCTGACGCCGGCGCTGCTGGTCATGGTGCTGTTCGTGCTATGGCCGCTTTTGTCGGCCTTCCGCTTCGCCTTCTATGAGTTCAACGGGCTCAGGCCATCCGGCTTCATCGGGCTCGAAAACTTCCGCCAAGTCCTGTTCGAAAAGCCCTATAGCGACTGGACCTGGAATGCGTTCAAGCACAATGTCATCGCCTTCCTGGCGCTGATGGTCTTCGAGAACGGCACCGCCTTTCTGATCGCCTTCGCGCTGCTCAAGGCCTTGCCGGGCCATCGCGTCCATCAGGTCATCGTCTTCCTGCCGGTGGTGCTGTCGGCGGTGATCGTCGGCTTTCTGTGGAAGCTGTTCCTGCATCCGCTGTTCGGGCTGGTGAACCAGCTGCTCGGCCTGGTCGGCATCGGCGTCATTCCGTGGCTCGGCAACGAAAATACCGCGCTCGGCAGCATCCTCTTCGCCAACATCTGGCACTGGCTGGGCTTCCCGACGCTGGTGCTGCTTGCCGGTATGCAGCGCATCAGCAAGGACGTGCTGGAAGCCGCTCGCCTCGACGGCGCCGGCGACTACGCGCTGATGACCAACATCGTCTGGCCGTTGATCGCGCCCAGCGTCACCATCGTCACCATCCTGACCTTCATCGGCAGCTTCAACTGGTTCGAGATCCCCTATGTCATGGCCGGCCTGACCGGTTCGCCGGGCGGCTCGACCGACGTGCTCGGCCTCTATTTTTACCGCACGGCCTTCGGCAGCACGACCACCGGCATCCAGGATTTCGGCCAGGGCAGCGCGCTGGCGGTTCTGATGTTCATCTTCGTCGCCGGCGTCACGGCAATCGCCCTGCGCTACCTGCGCCGCCGCGAGATCGAGCAGTGAGGGATCGCGGCGAGACGATCAGGAACGGCGCCATCCAGCTCTTGCTGGCGGTCAATGCCGTCATCATGATCTATCCGCTGTTCGTCATGGTGGCCTCGTCGTTCAAGACCAACGCCGAGATCTTTTCCTCGCCGCTTTCGCTGCCGACGCATTTCTCGACCGCCAATCTGGAGAAGGTCTGGACCGAGACCAATTTCGTCCGCTATCTGGCGAACTCGGTCGGCATCACCGCCGCCTCGGTCGCGCTGATCCTGATGTTCAGCACACTCGCCGGCTACGCCATCGCCCGCTACCGGTTCCGGCTGAGCTCGCTGGTGCTGATGTTCTTCCTGAGCGGCATGACTGTGCCGCTGAAGCTGGCGATCATTCCGCTGTTCATCCAGCTCGACACGCTCGGCCTCGTCGACAGCTATTTCGGGCTGGTGCTGGTCTATGTGGCGATGGGCATCCCTTCGGCCGTCTTCATCATGACCGGCTTCCTGCGCACTCTGCCGCGCGAGCTGGAAGAATCCGCCCGCATGGACGGCGCCAGCGAGCTTCGCATCATGTGGTCGATCATGCTGCCGCTGGCGCGGCCGGCGCTGGTCATCGTGGCGATCCAGAACGCGGTGCCGATCTGGAACGACTTCTTCTTTCCGCTGGTCCTGATCACCTCCGACAATTTGAAGACACTGCCGCAAGGGCTGACCGTGTTCGTCGGCGAATTCACCACCGACTGGGGGGTGCTGTTCACCGGGCTGACACTGGCGGCGCTGCCGATTACCGTGCTCTATATCGTGCTGTCGAAGCAGTTCATTTCCGGCATCACGCAAGGCGCGGTCAAATAGGCGAGGTCAAAGAGCGAAGAGATTGAGGCATCAAAAGTGGCGAACCGGAACAAGATCATCATCACCTGCGCGGTCACGGGCTCGATCCATACGCCATCGATGTCGCCGCATCTGCCGGTGACGGCCGAAGAGATCGCCACCGCTGCGATAGAGGCGGCCGAGGCGGGTGCGGCGATCGTCCATCTCCATGCGCGCAATCCGGTGGACGGCCGCCCCGACCAATCGACCGAGGCCTTCGCGCCTTTCCTGCAGGTCATCAAGCAGCGCTCCAACTGCGTCGTCAACATCACCACCGGCGGTGCCGCGACGATGAGCGTGGAGGAGCGTGTGAGGCCGGCGAAGGTCTTTGCGCCCGAGGTCGCCTCGCTCAACATGGGCTCGATGAATTTCGCGCTGTTCCCGATGCTGGAGCGGTTCAAGACCTTCGAGCATGATTGGGAGCGGCCCTATCTCGAATCCTCGCGCGACCGCATCTTCCGCAACACTTTCGGCGACATCGAGCACATATTGCGAACCTGCGCCGACAACGGCACGCGTTTCGAGATCGAATGCTACGATATCGGCCACCTCTACACGCTGGCGCATTTCGTCGAGCGCGGCCTGGTCAAGGCGCCGTTCTTCGTCCAGAGCGTGTTCGGCATCCTCGGCGGCATCGGCACGCATCCGGAAGACGTCGCGCACATGAAGCGCACGGCCGACCGCCTGTTCGGCAACGACTATCACTGGTCGGTGCTGGGCGCCGGCCGCCATCAACTGCCGATCGCCACGCAGGCGATTGCGCTCGGCGGCAATGTGCGGGTCGGCCTGGAGGACTCGCTGTGGATCGGCAAGGGCAAGCTCGCCCGCTCCAGCGCCGAGCAGGTGACCAAGGTGCGCCAGATCATCGAAGGCCTCGGCGCCTCGATCGCCACGCCCGACGAAGCGCGGCAGATCCTGCAGCTCAAGGGCGGGGATAAGGTCGCGTTCTGACCGAGTTCGCACTCGCAAGACAGCGTCGAAGGTAACCAACACTTCGAGTTGCTCTGAAAAGGAATGGAAATAACTTGCCGCCGCCATTGGTTATTCCGATCGGCTGCGTTATCGCTTGTGCATGTTTTTCTCTATTGCCACCACGCATCGTCCAGCCACGGATCTTGGTTTCCTGCTGCACAAGCACCCGGACCGCCTGCATGAGGCCGAGCTGTCCTTCGGCAAGGCATGGCTGTTCTATCCGGAGGCCAGTGACGAGCGTTGCGAGGCAGCGCTCCTGCTCGACGTCGATCCGATCGGGCTGGTCAGAGGCAAGGGTCAGGCGGATGGGCTGCTCGACCAGTATGTGAACGACCGGCCCTATGCAGCATCGTCCTTCCTGTCCGTAGCGCTCAACAAGATGCTCCGGACGGCAATGACCGGCATCTCCAAGGAACGCCAGCAATTGGCCGACACCGATCTGCCGCTGGAGGCTGTCGTGGCGCCCTTGCCGTTGCGCGGCGGCGAGGCGTTGGTGCGGCAGCTGTTCGAGCCGCTGGGCTGGACCGTCGACCTGACCCCGATCGAGGCCGCCGGCGCCAGCAACGGAGGGCTGCGCTACGGCCATCTGAAATTGTCGGGGCTCGGCCGGCTGAGCCACCTGCTCAACCACCTCTATGTGCTCATTCCGGTGATGGACGACGCCAAGCATTACTGGGTCGGCGACGACGAGGTCGACAAGCTGCTATCCAGGGGTGCCGGATGGCTGGAGCACCACCCGGCCAAGGAACTGATCGCTCGCCGCTATTTGCGCAACCGATCGGTTTTGGCCCGGGCGGCCCTGGCGCGCCTCGTCCCCGAAGCCACGGCCTCGGAGGCGCCAGCCGAAACCCGCCGCTCCCCTGAGGAGACGCTCGAGGCGCCAGTCCGACTGCACGACCGGCGCTTGGACGCGGTCGTCGAGGCCATCCGCGCGAGCGGCGGCAAGGTTGTCGCCGATCTGGGATGCGGCGAAGGCAAGCTGCTCGACCGGCTGGTGCGCGAGCGGTGGGTCCAAAAACTGTTCGGCTTGGACCCTGCGGTCCGCGAGCTCGAGTGGGCGGCAAGGCGATTGAGGCTGAATGAAGCCGGCGGCCCGCCGGAAGGGCGCGTCACGCTGCTGCATGGCTCGCTGACCTATCGCGACAATCGCTGGGCCGAAGCCGACGTCGCTGTATTGGTCGAGGTCATCGAGCACTCGACCAGGACAGGCTGCCTCTGGTCGAGCGGATCGTCTTCGGCGAAGCCGCGCCGAAGACGGTGATTGTGACAACGCCGAACGCCGATCACAACGCGCTTTTCAGCGGTCTGGAAGCAGGCGCCTTCCGTCACCCCGACCATCGCTTCGAGTGGAGCCGTGCCGAGTTCGAAGCCTGGGCGGCCAAAATCGCGGAGACCTACAGCTATGTCCCCGCGATCAGCGGCATCGGCGATGTTGATCCCAGCTTCGGCGCGCCGACACAGATGGCGGTGTTCACCCGATGAGGGACATCAACAAGACAGATCTGGAGATCCCGGATTTCGCCCTGGTCGTGCTGATAGGCTCGACCGGGTCCGGCAAGTCGACTTTCGCCGCCAGACATTTCCTGCCGACCGAGATCGTCTCGTCCGACCGATGCCGAGAGCTGGTCTGTGACGACGAGACCAATCAGGATGTGTCGGCCGACGCTTTCGAATTGATGCGCGACATCATCGGCAAGCGGCTGAAGCACCGCAAGCTGGCTGTCGTCGACGCCACCAATGTGCGGGCGGCCGACCGCAAGGCCTGGATCGAGCTAGCGCGCAGGTGGCATGCCCTGCCCGTCGCGATAGTGCTCGATCCCGGCGTCGATGTCTGCGTTGCGCGTAACGCGAAGCGGCCGGACCGTCCATTCGGCGCTGGAGTGGCCCAACGCATGACGATGGAGATCCGCAAAGGTCTCGGCGGGCTGCAGCGGGAAGGCTTTCGCCAGGTGTGGAAACTTGGCAGTGAGGCCAGCATCGACGCGGCGAACGTCTCGCGCCAGCCGCTTTGGACCGACAAGCGTCACGACGCCGGCCCCTTCGACATCATCGGCGACGTGCATGGCTGCGCCGAAGAGCTTCAAGTCTTGCTGGGCAAACTCGGATACAGCCTTACATGGTCTGAGCATCGCGGCGAACGTAGTGTCGTTGTGTCGCCTCCGGAAGGCCGCAAGGCAGTCTTTGTCGGCGATCTTGTCGATCGCGGCCCCAACACACCCGACGTGCTGCGCATTGCGATGAGCATGGTCGCCGCCGGCACCGCCTACTGCGTCCAGGGCAATCACGAACGCAAGCTTGGCCGCTGGCTGGAAGGCCGCAAGGTAGTGATCGCTCACGGCCTCCAGCAAACGATCGACCAGCTGGAGACCCAGGATCGCGGACTTAAGGAGGCGCTGCCGGCCTTCCTCGACAGTCTGCGCAGCCATGTCTGGCTGGACGGCGGCCGGCTGGCGGTCGCCCATGCCGGCCTCAAGGAGGACATGGTCGGACGCGGCTCGGGCGCCGTGCGCGAATTCGCGCTCTATGGCGAGACGACCGGCGAGATCGATGAATTCGGCCTGCCGGTGCGGGCCGATTGGGCGGCCGCCTATCGCGGCAAGACGGCGGTCATCTACGGCCACACGCCGATGCTGTCGGCCGAGTGGGTCAACAATACGCTGTGCATCGACACCGGCTGTGTGTTCGGCGGCAAGCTGACCGCGCTTCGCTGGCCGGAACACGAGCTGGTCGAGGTGTCGGCAATCCGCACCTGGTCGGAGCCTGTGCGTCCTCTTGGCCCGTCAAACCGGGGAAAATCGGCTCAGGCAGACGCTGACGGCGTGCTCGACATCCAGGACGTCTCCGGCCGGCGCTGGATCGAGACCGAGCTGAAAGGTCGGATCGTCGTGGCCGAGGAAAATGCCTCGGCCGCGCTCGAGGTGATGAGCCGCTTCGCGGTGGCGCCGCAATGGCTGGTATACCTGCCGCCGACGATGTCGCCGTCCGAGACAAGCGGTCATGCCGGCTGGCTTGAACGCCCGGAAGAGGCTTTTGCTTACTTTCGCGAGCGCGGCGTCGCCGAGATCGTGTGCGAG
>NZ_RZSA01001170.1:0-1843 GCF_003998075.1 Mesorhizobium sp. M2A.F.Ca.ET.037.01.1.1
GGCCTGCTGCCGACGATAGGCTCCATCGGCATCGGCATCGTGATCGGCTGGTTCGCCGTTCGCCATCTCTTGCTGGCCCGCCATCCGCTGCTCGACCTTTCGGCCTTCAAGGTGCTGACCTTCGCGATCTCAACGCTTGCCGCGGGCACCGTCTTCCGTGTCGCGATCAACGCCACGCCATTCCTTTTGCCGCTGCTGTTTCAGGTCGGCTTCGGTCTGCGTCCGGTCGATGCCGGCCTGTTGGTGCTGGCCTATTTCCTCGGCAATCTCGGCATGAAGACGGTCACGACGCCGACGCTCAGGCGCTTCGGCTTCCGCACCGTGATGGTGGTGAACGGGGCGATCGCATCGCTGGCGATCATGGCTTGCGGCGCGATCTCGCCGCAGACGCCGCAGGTGCTGGTGGCGGCGCTGATGCTGGTCGCCGGTCTTACGCGCTCAATGCAGTTCACGGCGCTGAACACGCTGGCCTTCGCCGATATCGGCGCGCCGCAGCGAAGCTCGGCGGCGACGCTCTCGAGCATGCTGCAGCAGATCTCGATGCTGTTCGGCGTGGCGATCGCGGCGGCGATCCTCAACTTGTCGCAGATCTTCAGGGGCGAAGCCTTGCCCGACCTCGTCGACTTCAGAATCACCTTCGTCGCGATCGGCCTGCTTGGTCTTGCCGCGGCGACGCGTTTCCTGGTGCTGCCGGCGAATGCCGGCGCCGAGGTTTCGGGGCATTCGACGAACAATTGAGGTCGGGCCGGGGGGATTTCGCGGACTCAAATTCCGCCGGCCGCGTCGCCCTCGAACGGGTTCTTCCGCGAGCCGCGTGATCGGGGCAACGAGCCGCCAAAAAGCCCAAGAGTTTCCGCCTATTGCGCCAGTTACGGCAATCGATGCGTCCACTCGGAAAATAGTCGGAGAGGCGCGGTCCTTGAACGCGGATTCATTTGACGAGCCGCTGTCGGGCCGATTAGCTTTCGTGCGGGATGGCGGCTTGCAGGGCCTTGCCATCGGGGCGAAAGACAAAGCGATGAACGCGATCGGCTGGCCGAACTGGAGGCGCCTTAATCAGGAAGGCATTGTCTTTGCCATCGCCATCCTTCTGTTCGCTGCTGCAGCGCTCAGTTTGCCCGGGTTCCTGACCGCCGACAATCTGGTGGCAATCGTCCGGTCGGTGTCCGTGCTCGGCATCCTTGCGCTCGGCATGGCGGTCGTCATCATCGGCCGCGGCATCGATTTGTCGGCGGTGGCGATCATGGCGATGTCGGTCGCCTGGTATCTGCAACTGCTCAACACCGGCACCTCGGATGGGCTCGCCTTCGCCTATGTGCTGGCGGGCGTTTTAGCCATCGGCCTGCTCAACGGCTTTCTGGTCGCCTATGCGGACGTTCCGGCGATCTTCGTCACTTTGGCTACCGGCTCCTTCGTGTTCGGCTATGTGCGCTCGCAACTGATCACGCAGGATGCCGTTCCGGTGCCGCAAGGCCATTGGGTGGAGCTGCTCGGCGGCGTGCGCTTCCTCGACATACCGGTCGAGGTCTTCGTCTTTGCCGGACTGGCGTTCCTGGTCTTCCTGTTCCTGCGCTACACCAAATGGGGCCGCTTCATCTATTTCGCCGGCGACAACCCGGTCGCGGCGCGCAACATCGGCATTCCGGTGCGCCCCATGCTGGTGCTGCGCTACGCGCTTTCGGCGGTGGTGGCGCTGATCGCCGGCCTGCTCACAGCGGCCAGCCTGCATTCAATCAACACGCGCGTCGTCAATTCGACCCTGCTCTACGACATCGTGCTGGTGGCGGTGATCGGCGGCATCGGCCTGTCCGGCGGCAGGGGCGGGGTGCGCAACGTGCTGGTG
>NZ_RZSA01001171.1:0-1838 GCF_003998075.1 Mesorhizobium sp. M2A.F.Ca.ET.037.01.1.1
GCGACCGTCGGCGGCGAAACGCTGATCGGCGGCAAATTCGCCGGAAAATACAATTATGTTTCGCCGGAACAACTCGGCCTCTATGGCGGCGAGGTCAGCGAGCAATCGGATATCTACAGCCTCGGCCTGGTGCTGGCGGCGGCGCTGCGCGGCAAGCCGCTCGACATGAGCGGCTCGCAATATGAGGTCATCGAGAAACGCCGGACCGTGCCGGACCTGTCGGATATCGATCCCGATTTCCGCGAACTCATCGAAGCCATGCTGCAACCGGATCCGCGCGACCGGCCGGCGAGCATGGCTGAGATCGCCCGAGCAACGCGCGGTGAGGATCTCGAGCCGACATTGCCGCCGCCGGTGTCGTTCGGCGCGCGCGAACGCTCGGGCCTGCCGCGCGCCGGCTGGACGGCGCCGCCGGACTCCAAGCCCCAGACACCACCTTCCGGCGAGCCGCGTTTCGTCGAGCATGTGCGCCCCGCCTACCTGTCGGAGCCAAGGCCCGCGCCGGCCGCCACCCCGGCCAGCGCGCCCGCGCCGGCCGCGCCCAAAAAGCCTTCGCGCATGCCTGTCATCGCCGGCGGCGCCGCGGCGATCGCCGTCCTGGCGGTGGCGGGCCTCTATTTCAGTGGCGTCCTGGCGCCCATGCCGGTGGCGGAGACACCCAAGCCGCTGACTCCGAAGCCGGCCATCGAGACCGCCAAACCAGTGGCCGAGGCGCAGCAAGCGGAGACGCCGAAAGCTCAGCCGCAGGCGCCGGCCGCGGCTCAGCCGGAAGCACCGAAACCTGACACGGCGAAGCCATCCGCCCAACCTGAGGCGGAGGCCAGGACGCCCGTCGAGCAGCCAGCCACGCAGCCGGAGAGCGAGGCCAAAAGCCAGACGCCTCAGGTCGAGACCAGGCCGGTGCAGCCCTCAGCGCAACAGTCGCCCGCGCCGGCTCCCGGGCCAACGGCTGCCGAAGGCGAGAAACCGACGCGGCCGGCAAGCGAGCCGGCGATCAAGACGCCGGAACCGAGCCAGGCGGCTGAGAACAAGCCGGCGCAAGAGGCAAATCCGCCGGCAGCCAAGCCCAGCGTGAAAGACCTCGTGGATAAGCTTTCCAAGTTGCCTAAGCCGGCCCCATCCCTGCCCCCAACTTCGCAAAGACAGGCATCGACGGAGCCGACCCCCTCGCCGGCCGAGCCGAAGGTCCCGACAGCCAGCCAGCCGGCAACGCCGACCGCGCCAACCCAGCCGGCGCAGCAACCGCAGACGCCGGCAACCAAGCAGCCCGAGACCGACGTCGCCGTCAATGTGCCAAAGCCGGCGCTTCCGTCAGCGGAAGACGACATGGCCAAGTGGAACGAGCAGCGCTCCTGGGTGCGCGATTTCAGCGGCGGCAATTGCTTCTACGCCAACGTGACATCCGGACCCGGCGGCGCCCCCACGATCGAGGGTTACGGAACGGCGGTCCAGCCCTTCGAACAATTGCTCGGCGATTTCCAGTCCAGGTTCCATATCGAGCCAGACATCAGCGTGCGCCTCATCACGCTCTCCCAGTGCGGCGTGCCGACTTTCCTTCGCTTTCTCGACCGGAGTTCGGCCGCGAAGCCGCAGCTTGTCCTCGACAAGACATCGATACCGGATGGCGCGCCGGTCAGCGGCGCGCTCTATACGGGCGGCGGGCTCGTCTCCAACATCATGCTGATCGACCACAAGGGCGTCGCCTTCAACCTGGACGACCGCATGGTGGCGCAAACCGACAAGGTGACCTTCAATATCCCTATCGGCCTCGCCGCCGCGGACAAGGCGGCCGGCAAGGCGGTGCCGCAGATCATGCTGGTGATCACCGGCCCCAAGGA
>NZ_RZSA01001172.1:0-1837 GCF_003998075.1 Mesorhizobium sp. M2A.F.Ca.ET.037.01.1.1
AGCAAAGACCGCACCTTTGTCGCGACAATGGCGGATGGTGTCGATCAGCGCCTGAGCGGCGGTATAGTCGATCTCGACGATGTTGCTGGCCTCCAGAACCACCAGCTTCACGCCCTCGCTCCTGGCGTCGATCAGGTCGCTCAGACCGCGCTTGAAACGGTCGGCATTGACGAAGGAAAGCGGCGCCTGGAACGCCACCACCAGCACGCCGGGGTGCCGCTCGCCCGGGCTGGAACCGCTCGGCGGCCACCAGACCGACGTGCCCGGTACCTGCGCCAGCTCGATCGGCTCGGTGCGCGTCGAGCCCCAGATGCCGTGCAGCAGCGACAGACCGATGCCGATCGCGACCCCGGTTTCGATAGGCAGGACGACGATGGCGATCATGGTGATCAGGATCAGCGCGAACTCGCCGAGCGCCTGGCGATATACGTTAACGGCGATCCTCCAGCGCAGGATATGCTGGGCCACGAACATCAGCACGCCGGCAAGGGCCGCTTGCGGCACGTTGGCCAGCAGGCTGCCGCCGAAAGCGCCGAGCCCCAGCACGATAGCCGCCGCGATCAGGCCCGACAGCTGCGAGCGGCCGCCGGTCTGGGCGACGATGGCCGTGCGCGGCGGGCTGGCGTTGACGGCAAAGGCGCCGAACAGGGCGGCCACGATGCTGCCCGCGCCGACGCCGACAAAGTCGCGATTGACGTCTGGCGCTTCGCCGTTTTGGGAAGCAAACGAGCGGCTCGTGGCCGCTGTCTGCACCATGACGACGATGGCGATCAGCAACGCCAGCGGGACAAGAGCCTGTGCGTCGTGGAAGTGGACGGTCGGCATGCCGAGAGGAGGCAACCCGTTCGGCAAGGCGCCGAGCACCTCGACGCCACGGTTCCTCAAATCGAAGGAGACGACGCCGAGCGTCGCCAGGACCATGCCGATCAACGCCGCCGGGATCCGCGCGCTGACCTGTCCGGCGGCGAAGACGATGGCGAAGACACCGAGGCCGATTGCCAGGCTCCAGGGATTGGTGAGGTGGATATTGGCGGCTATCTCGCCGACTCGCCGCAAGGTCTCGCCTCTTTCGGCCGGCAGGCCGAGCAAGGAAGGCAGTTGCGAGACGATGATATGGACCGAAATGCCGGCGAGGAAACCCGTCGTGACCGGCACGGACAGCAGATCGGCGATCCAGCCGAGACGGAAGACGCCGCTGAGCGCCACCAGCAGCCCCACCATCAGGGCCAGCATGGCCGCCAGCGCCAGGTAATGCGGCGAGCCCGAGGTGGCGATCAGCGCCAGACCGCCGGCGAACAAGGGCGTGATCGTCGAATCTGCGCCGGCCGACAGCTGGCGGTTGGCGCCGAGCAGCGCGAAGGCGACAGAGCCGGCGACGAAGGTGAAAAAGCCGATCTGCGGCGCGAAGCCGCCGAGCCGCGCCGTCGCCATCTGCTCGGGTATGGCGATCGCGGCCAGCGTGATGCCGGCCGCCAGATCGCCGTTGAGGTCCTTGACGCTCCAGCCGCTGAGGGCCCGCATGGGTAGCCATGAGGCCAGCTTCACAGCAGTTGCGGTTTTTGCCCGATCCATCGCCGACCTTGCCGCATGACGGCGAAAACGACGGTGGCCATATCGTCGCAACCAGCGGTATCCATTTGAAATTACCATCAAAATTGTCTCTGGAAAAGTCCGGCCGACATTGGAGTTTCGGCAAGGCTTCCTATATAAGCATGTAGTGATTCCCGACTGGATTGTGACCTGATTTGACCGACCAGAAGACACCGCGCGGGCCGGACGGCGGCCCCACCGGCATCGAGCCGATTTCGATCATCGAGGAGATGCAGCGCTCCTATCT
>NZ_RZSA01001173.1:0-1835 GCF_003998075.1 Mesorhizobium sp. M2A.F.Ca.ET.037.01.1.1
GCGATGAAGGCCTCTGCAACGGTGCGAATGCCTGCGGCATCGAGCGTGTAATGAGCGTAGAGATGGGTGGGCGGCGCGATCAGGCTGTATTCGTCGTAGATGCCGTGGCGCTTGAGCTTCACGCCAAGCCCCTCGTCGGTCAGCACTTCGGCGACCGCACTGCCAAGTCCGCCTAGGACGTTGTGCTCCTCGACTGTCATGATCTTCTTCGAGCGGGACGCGGCGACGAGAATGGCCTCCCGGTCGAGGGGCTTGATGCACGCCATGTCGATCACGCCGACGGAGCGCCCATCTTCATTCATCGCCCTGGCAGCCTCAAGCGCGCCGTGCACGGCCATGCCGCAAGCGATGATGGTCAGTTCCTCGCCCTTGAAGTGCTCATGCGCCTTGCCGAAGGCGAATGTCGGTGTGCCTTGATAGACCACGGGATCGCGGCCGCGGCCGATCCGGAAGTAGATCGGCTTGTCGTAATTGGCGGACGCGCGGATCGCAGCTTCCAGTTGCGGACCATCCGCCGGCGACACCACCGCGATGTCGGCTATCGAGCGCATGATGGCGATGTCTTCCGTGGCATGGTGCGATGTGCCGTAGAAGCCGAGGGAAATCCCGGTGTGGTGGCCGATCAGGCGAACCGGCTGCGCGCAATAGGCGACGTCCATCCTGATCTGCTCGCAGGCAAGCAAGGCCATGAAGGAAGCGAAGGTCGCCACGAAGGGCACCACGCCGCAGGTCGCGATGCCCGCGGCGGTGCTGACCATGTTCTGCTCCGATATGCCGAAGGAGATATAGCGGTCGGGATACGCCGCCGCGAAGCGGTTCAGGCCGTTCGAATATTGCAGGTCGGCCGATCCAGCCATGACGTTATGGCCTGCCTTAACCAGATCGATCAGTCCGTTGGACAGGTGGTCAAGGCCTGGATTGACGGCGTTAAGACCGCGATATTGCCAGGAATTGGGAGATAGCGGACCGTTCATTTCAAGCATCCAGCGCGTTGATCTCAGCGATGGCCTTTTCGGCATCGGACGGGTCGAGATAACCCAGGTGCCAGCCCGGCTCGGTCTCCATGTAGGAAACGCCCCTGCCCTTGCTGGTCCTGGCGATGATCATGCAGGGCTTGGCGCGCTCGTCATCGGCCCTCACCCGGCGCAGCAGCTCTGTGACCTTCGCCACGTCATGGCCGTCGACCTCATGGACTTCCCAGCCGAAGGCGCGCCATTTCTCGTCGAGCGGCTCGATATTCATCAGGTCGTCGACGCGGCCGTCCAGCTGGTAGCCGTTGCGGTCTACGATGGCGATGAGATTGCTGGCCCGGTGCTGGGCGGCATTGATCGCGGCCTCCCACACCTGTCCTTCCTGCATCTCGCCATCGCCCATCATGCAAAAGACCCGGTAGTCCTTCTCGCCGGTCCAGCGCTGCGCCAGCACCATGCCCAGCGCGTTCGACAGCGCATGGCCGATCGAGCCCGAAGAGAAGTCGACCCCGGGCACTTTCCGCATGTCTGGATGATCACCAAGCGGACTGCCGAGACGCGTATATTGATCGAGCCATTCCTTCGGGAAGTAGCCGAGATCGGCATAGATCGGAAACAGGCCCACCGCAGCGTGCCCCTTGCCGATCGTAAAGCGGTCGCGGCCGGTCCATTTCGGATCGCCACGACGTAGCCGCATGACGTCGTAATAAAGCGCCGCGAAGATTTCCGCTGCCGAGAACACCGACGTGTAGTGGCCGGTCTTGGCGATCTCGATCAGCCGGATCGTCTCAAGCCGCACGAAGCGCGCGCGATCCTTCAGCATCGCCTCCACCTCCGCCGTGGGCTCGAAGCTGTTGCCGCGCG
>NZ_RZSA01001174.1:0-1833 GCF_003998075.1 Mesorhizobium sp. M2A.F.Ca.ET.037.01.1.1
GGTGGGCACGGTCGCGCTGCTCGGCGCTGGCCGCGGCAACCTGCCGGCCGCTGCCCGGAATGCACAGCCAGAGCGCCACCCCGGCCACGCCGAGCAGCGCGACCGTGCCCACCGCTGCAATGACCAGATGCGCGTTCGACTGCACCTTCTGCCAGAAGGATGGCCGTACGTTATAGCCGAACTGCATTGTGAAGCGCTGCCGTTCCGGCGTGCCGAAACTGAAGGGCTCGTTCACTCAAACCACCTCCAACAAGCGGGCCGACGTTCTTTCGATCATTGCCGCGAGGGTTGGCATCGATCGGCATCGGTCCCGAAGTCACAGCGGACAAGGCCCGCGAAATCCCCGGAATTTTCGCCCATGATCGCATCTTTTACTGCTGATTATGGCATGAGTGAGCCAGATTGCGAAATTCTGCGCGTCCGTTAAGGCTTCCACAACCTGCCTCGTGGAAGCCGCCATCGTCGAATCGGCGCCTCGACCGCGCGCCAGCCTCAAATCCTGTCGCGCAGCGCAAACCAGCTGAGCGCCAGAAACAAGAGCGGCGCGCGAAAGCGGCGGCCGCCCGGGAAGGGGGGGATATTCAGGTCCTCGATCAGTTTCAGGCGGTCGCGATTGCCGGCAACGGTCTCGGCATAGAGCTTGCCGAAGAAGTTCGACAGCATGACGCCGTGGCCGGAATAGCCTCCGATCGAGATCACATTCGGCATCACTTCGCGCACGAACGGCTTTCTCGGCATGGTGATGCCGACATAGCCGCCCCAGCCATGCGTGATTTCGACATCCTTGAGGTCCGGGTAGAGTTCGGCGATCTGCCTGCGGATGTGGATATGGATGTCCTTTGGATCGTTGACGGCATAGACCTCGCGGCCGCCGAACAACAGCCTGCCGTCTTTTGACTTGCGGAAATAGCGCACCACGAAACGGGAATCGTCGACGGACTCGCCGCCCGGCAGCACTTTGGAAGCAGCGAGCGGCACGGTCGCGCCGATGAAAGAGCCGATCGGCATGATATGCGCAGCGCTCACCGGCTCGAGATTGCCGCCATAGGCATTGACGCCGATCAGGCATTTGTCGGCCGTGATCGTGCCCTTGGGCGTCGTGACCTTCACCTTGCCGCCGCTGGAAATTATGCCGGTGGACGGCGTCTGCTCGAAGAGATGTGCGCCGGCGGCGGCCGCCACTCTCGCCGTGCCGATCACCAGCTTCAGCGGATGGATGTGACCGGTGCCGATGTCGCGGGTGCCGCCGAAGTAGCGCGTCGAGCCCAACCGCTGCGCCGTCTCCGCCTGGTCCATGAAGCTCAAATGCGGATAGCCGAAGCGGCTCGCCATGATCTCGGCGTGTCGCTTGTAGTCGTCGACGTAACGTTTCTTGTGCGCCACGGAAAGCTGGCCCGGCATATAGTCGATGTCGATCGTGTTGGTGGCAGCGAAGTCAAGCAGATGCGCCTTGGCCTCTTCCGCCATGTCGAACAGCGCCCTGGCGCGGGAAAGGCCATATTCGGCCTCCAACTCTTCCGCCCAGGCACGCTGCCCGGTGCCGAGCTGGCCGCCATTGCGTCCGGACGCGCCGTCGCCGAAGCGATTGGCCTCGATCAGCACGACATTTGCGCCCGCCTTGGCCAGATGCGCTGCAGCCGAGAGGCCGGTAAAGCCGCCGCCGATGATGACGACGTCGCAGGTCCGGTCGCCGTCGAGAGGCGAGTACTCGGGGCGGGGTCCAACCGTATCCTCGTACCAGGACCGGCCGGGAGAGATGGGGGATTGGTAGGGCATGATGCTCGCAGTAGGGCAGTAGGGCAGTAGGGGAGTAGGGCAGTAGGGGAGTAGGGG
>NZ_RZSA01001175.1:0-1832 GCF_003998075.1 Mesorhizobium sp. M2A.F.Ca.ET.037.01.1.1
GGACGCGCACGCGCTCCACGCGCTGCTGGAAGAGGTGTTCGACGACGGCGCCGACGGGCCGTTCGACGACTGGTGGCCGCGCATTGCCGGCAACGCCGAGTTCGATCCCGCTCTCTGTTTCCTGGTCATCGACGGCAAGGGCCTGCTTGCGGGCGCGGCGCTCTGCTGGACATCCGGTTTCGTCAAGGACCTCGCCGTCCACCCGGAGTCCAGAAGGCAGGGCATCGGCGACGCGCTTATGCGGCACGTGTTCCTGATTTTTCGCGAGCGCGGGGCGACGCATGTCGATCTCAAGACCAACAGTGTGAAGAACACCGCGGCCTTCAGGCTCTACGAGCGGCTCGGCATGATCCCGGTCGACTGGGAAGGTTAATGGCGTCCCGGCATTGTGAACTCCTTCACATAGGCTGACGTTAGGGCATGCTAATGCGTCGTCGTGCCGGGCGGCCGATCGGCGGATCGACGCGGGCAAGGCGTCGGAGGCGGCTGTGCCGGCATGCGTCAGCCACTCCCAGACGGGCTCCGGGGCGGGGGTTTCGGAGCCCGTCCGCTTTCGTGAAAGCGGGTGAAGGAAAGCAGGACGCCGACGCGGTCGAGCCGACCGAGACGGCTTCACCCGACCTCTCAGCCCGAACCGGCGCATGAGCGCATGGAACCCTAAGCGGCATTGTGCATTCATCGCAGGGGCCTGGATGAGCCGCGACGCCGAGAGGGCACCGTCGGCCGCTGAGGGAGGCCCGCAATCCCGTGAAATTTGTTTGCGCGTACCTGGCGTTGGCCGCCGGCATACTGCTGGGCGCTGTCCAGGCGCGAGCCGTGGAACTGTCGATCGTGTCGGGCGACACCGGCAACGGCATCAAGGTGCTGCGCGAGATCCTCGACCTCTATGAGAAAAAGAGCGGCAACAAGGTCGACATCGTCGTCATCCCGCCTTCGACCACCGACCAGTTCGGCCAGTACCGGCTGTGGCTTGCGGCCGGCAGCAGCGATATCGACGTCTACCAGACCGACGTCATCTGGGCACCGCAGCTGGCCAGCCAACTGGTCGACCTGACGGAAGCGACGAGGGACTTGGCGGGCGCGCATTTTCCCTCCATCATCCAATCGCAGACGGTCAACGGCAGGCTGGTCGCGCTGCCGATCTTCACCGACGTGCCGGCGCTCTATTACCGCAAGGATCTGCTCGACAAATATGGCGCCAAGGTGCCGACCACCTGGCAGCAATTGCAGGACACCGCGAAGCTCGTCATGGACAGGGAGCGGGCGGCCGGCAACAAGGACATCTGGGGATACGTCTTCCAGGGCAATGCCTATGAGGGGCTGACCTGCAACGCGCTCGAATGGATGATGTCGAATGGCGGTGGCGGCATCATCGAGCCGGACGGCGAAATCTCCATCAACAATCCAAAGGCAGCCGCGGCGCTCGACAGGGCCAAGGGCTGGATCGGCACGATCGCGCCGCCGGGCGCGCTCGGCTATCAGGAGGAGGAAGCGCGCGGCGTCTGGCAGATCGGCAATGCGGTTTTCATGCGCAATTGGCCCTATGCCTATGCGCTCGGCAACAGCGAGAATTCGCCGATCAGGGGCAAGTTCGACGTGGCGCCGCTGCCGGCCGGCGAAGGCGGGCATCCGGTCGCGACATTGGGCGGCTGGAACCTTGCCGTCTCCAAATATTCGAAACATCCAAATGCCGCGATCGACCTGGTCAAGTTCATCGCCTCGCCCGAGATGCAGAAATACCGGACGCTCAAGACGGCCAACCTGCCGACCATCGCGGCGCTCTATGACGACCCCGACATTGCCAGGCAGCAGCCGATCGTGCCGCGCTGGAA
>NZ_RZSA01001176.1:0-1829 GCF_003998075.1 Mesorhizobium sp. M2A.F.Ca.ET.037.01.1.1
CGACTGCGCCAGAACGGTCGCGGTCGTGGTGCCGTCGCCAGCGATGTCGTTGGTCTTCGAAGCAACTTCGCGGACCATCTGCGCGCCCATGTTTTCGAACTTGTCCTCAAGCTCGATTTCCTTGGCGACGGTGACGCCGTCCTTGGTGATGCGCGGGGCGCCGAACGACTTGTCGATGACCACGTTGCGGCCCTTGGGGCCGAGCGTGACCTTCACCGCGTCAGCGAGGATGTTGACACCGCGCAGCATGCGCTCGCGGGCATCGCGGGAGAATTTTACGTCTTTGGCAGCCATTTTTAGCTCCTGGCAGGGGCTTCAATCGAGCCCGGGAATTCAGTTGACGAAAGGGCCTGATATGAGCCGATGATGCCCATGATGTCGGATTCCTTCATGATCAGAAGGTCTTCGCCATTGAGCTTGACTTCCGTGCCCGACCACTTGCTGAACAGGATGCGGTCGCCGGCCTTGACGTCCAGCGGGACCAGCTTGCCAGCTTCGTCACGAGCGCCGAAGCCGACAGCGATGATCTCGCCTTCCTGCGGCTTTTCCTTTGCCGTGTCGGGGATGATGATCCCGCCAGCGGTCTTGGATTCGGATTCGACCCGGCGAACGACCACGCGGTCATGCAGCGGGCGGAACTTCGACTTTGCCATTTTCGGATTTTTCCCTGGTGCGCTGTTGAGGGGTTTTTGTTAGCACTCGCGATGGACGAGTGCTAACGCGATAGTGAGGTAGGCTGTAAGCGGGCACTCGTCAAGACGGACGAGGGCAGGCGAGGAGCTCTGGCCCCCTCCCCGGTGGAACCCAACGCATACGCGGCATCCGCGTTGATGGCTGCGAGCCCCACATTTCCATTGAATTCGGCGTCATGACGCCAACTTGCTCGCGCCGCTTCCAAGTCGTCAGTCGTGCTGCCGTCAGCACGAACATAGGGCTGCGCTTCACTTCCCGTCGAAGCCGCGGCAAGCAGCGTCGCCGTCAGCACGCTCCTTTGCAGATGCTTGCCAAAGGTGGACAGTGAGCGCACCTGCGCCGGGCTGTTGGTGCGAACGTAAGACGTCATTGACAACTCCTTTTTGCAAGTCGAGCCCCTTCTCCACCTTCGGCCGCCGTCGACGCGAAGAAGTCCGCATCGCGTTGAAGACGAGCTGCGAAAAAGAGAAAGATGTGTTTGATGGCTGCGGCCCCAACGGTGCCTTCAGATTTGAGATCACTTCCGCCGCGAGCGGCTGAAGCTCCTCGCAACGTCAAATCGAATCTGCTGCCAAGCCTCCAGGAAAGGAGAGCATTGCTCATCTCGCGCTTGTGCATGCAGTCAACCTTCGATCCGTGTTGCCACATCAAGAGCAAATGCCGTGCCAAAGCTCACTGGGAAGTGAACGCATGGCTCTCCCTGAAAACCTCACAAATCCAGCATGGTCAATTGTGCGGAACCCGACATGCGTCTTCTGCCACTGTCAGCTTTCGGACAGGCATGACGCGTTTCGCGCCGACCACCGGTCGATCGGTTTTGGGGCCGGTCTGTTCGCCTCATAAGAGCGCGTTACATTGCGTAGCGGTTTCCCGAGCGCCGCCACATGACACTGGACCTGCAGGTAGCACCGGCTTCTCATCCAGCCTTACTTTGGCCCCCTCGCGTATCAAATTCCCGCTGGCGAGCCCTGCTTTCATAGATCGCACCATGCCGGATGTCTGCTCTGGCGCCCGACCCGCTGGCACGATCTCGATCCGGCATAAGGGCGCAGCATCTTTGCAGGCCGTTTCATCCCGGCGTCCTGCTTGGCTGACAGACCGCACTTGGCGAGCGGTCTCCATGCTCTCTCCAAGGA
>NZ_RZSA01001177.1:0-1829 GCF_003998075.1 Mesorhizobium sp. M2A.F.Ca.ET.037.01.1.1
ATCGGCGACAGGGCAGGGGTTAGCCGACGTGGAGGGGCGGTGGGAAGCGCGCCGATGTCGTGCGTAATCGCATAGGGCGCTCCCCTCTCCGTCTCGGCGCTGTGCGCCGAGCCACCTCTCCCCCATTTCATGGGGGCGAGGAAGCGCCAATCGCGAACGGGCGCGGCCTCGGCCTGGGTTCCTCGCCCCCGCCAAAGGCGGGGGAGAGGTGGCTCGGCGAAGCCGAGACGGAGAGGGGGAGCGCCCTATGCGATTGGCCCCGCCGAACCCATGAAACCTTTTGATTTTTGGGCCGTTGTGCGGCGATGCCCAAGGCCAAAGCCAAACCGACGCCCGCAGGCGCCGCCACTTTGCGTGCGGTCCGCCAATCGCGCCCGCAGAAGCAGATAGAGAAGCCGAAGCCGCGGCAGGAGAAGCGACCCAGGCCGCGCGATGCCGAGCCCAAGGCTTCGGAGCAAAAAGCCCCCGCCGATGCCGCGCCCGAGGCCATCGGCCATGCCGGGTCGCCGCCGCCCGAGGCCGCCGAGCCGGGTCCTCAGCTTTCGCCCGAAGAGGCCGAGCGGGCGCGCAAGAAGTATCTTCTGCGGCGCTTCTGGATCAGCGGCCGCGGCTACTGGGGTTTGCATGGCGACAGGCTCGCCTGGCCGCTGACGATCGGGCTGCTCGTGCTGATCTGCGTCAATGTCGGTTTTCAATATGGCATCAACCGCTGGAACCGCGCGATCTTCGACGCTATCGAGCAGCGCGACGCCCACACCGTCTATTGGCTCAGCGCTATCTTCCTGCCGCTGGTCGCCGGCAGCATCAGCCTGGTGGTCGCCCAGGTCTATCTGCGCATGACCATGCAGCGCCGCTGGCGCTCCTGGCTGACCACGGCGGTCATCCAGCGCTGGCTGGCCAGCGGCCGCTATTACCAGCTCAACCTCGTCAAGGGCGACCACGCCAACCCCGAGGCCCGCCTGACCGAGGATCTCAGGATCGCCACGGAATCGCCGGTGGATTTCGTCGCCGGCGTGCTCAACGCCTTCCTGTCGGCCTCGACCTTCATCGTGGTGCTGTGGACCATCGGCGGCGCCCTGAGCTTTTCGCTGGGCGGCTCGGTCATCACCGTGCCCGGCTTCCTCGTCGTCACCGCCGTCATCTATGCCGCCATCACCTCGACCTCGATGTTCTTCATCGGCCGCCATTTCGTCGAGCTTTCCGAGCAGAAGAACCAGACGGAAGCAGAGTTCCGCTACGTGCTGACGCGCGTGCGCGAAAACGGTGAAAGTATCGCGCTGCTGGGCGGCGAGGAGGAGGAGAACGCCGGCATCGACCGCAGCTTCGCTGCCGTGCTCGGCCGCTGGGCGCGGCTCACCGGCCAGCACATGCGCACCACGCTCGTCTCGCAGGGCTCCAGCCTGTTTGCGCCGGTAGTGCCGGTGCTTCTATGCGCGCCGAAATTCCTCGACGGCTCGATGAGCCTTGGACAGGTCATGCAGGCGGCCTCCGCCTTCGCCATGGTGCAAGGCGCCTTTGGCTGGCTGGTCGACAATTATCCCCGGCTCGCCGACTGGAACGCCTCGGCCCGCCGCATCGCCTCGCTGATGATGTCTCTCGACGGGCTGGAGCGGGCCGAAGCGAATGACAGGCTGGGCCGCATCCAGCGCGGCGAGACCGAGGACGGCGCCATGCTCAGCCTCAGGAATCTTTCCGTGACGCTCGACGACGGTACCTCGGTGGTGAAGGAAACCGAGGTGGCGATCGAGCCCGGCGAGCGCGTGCTGGTCTCGGGCGAGTCCGGCACCGGCAAGTCGACGCTGGTGCGCGCCATCGCCGGCCTGTGGCCC
>NZ_RZSA01001178.1:0-1824 GCF_003998075.1 Mesorhizobium sp. M2A.F.Ca.ET.037.01.1.1
TCCGTAAGTCGCATCCCTGGCGATGCCCGCTTAAACCAAAGGTGAGCAGTGTCTCGTGCTCGGCGGGACAGCGTCTCATCAATGGCCCGCTGCCGCCTCTATCGGTCCGGCAGCGGGCTATCGAGCAGCAGGATCGTTTGCGCCGCCCGTGATAGCCGCTTGAACGCCCGAAAGGCGCCGCCCGGATCCGCGCTTTCGGCGCGCCCGGGGGTTGGCCGCGCACCGCGCTTCGCCCTATCTTCGGATGGAAACGAGGACCAAGACCATGACCCGCATCCGGGCGATGACGAGGAACGATCTTGCCGATGTGTCGCGGCTGCTCGGCCAATCCTGGCGGCGGACCTACGCGCCGATCATGGGCGACGAGACCGTGGCCCGGCTCTCCGACGAAAGGCACGCGCCGGACCAGCTTGCGCAAGAACTGGAAGACGAGGACAAGATGTCTTTCGTCGCCGAACGCGCCGACGGCTCGATCGCCGGCTATGCGATGGCGGCGATGGACGCCAAAGGCGACGTCACGCTGGAGCGGCTGCATATCGAGCCGCAGGCATTCGGCAGCGGGCTTGCGGTCGACCTTCTGCATGCCGTGCTTGCCGCCCATGCCGGCATCCCCTCGATCGCGCTGGAGGTGATCGAAGGCAACGACCGCGCGATCGCCTTCTACCGCAAGCACGGCTTCGAAGTGGTCGAGCGCCGGGAAGCCGCCCACGGCGTCCGCGGGCACGCCTCGCTGATCATGCGCCGCATGCTGCCGAGGGCTTAGAGACGGCGGCAATGGCCGCTGCGTTGACGCAAACGCTCTGGTCTATCGACGACCTTTGCGAGAAGATGGACGCCGTTGCGCCGAAGCCGGGAAAGCGCGGTCCCCATAGGAAGCAGGAAAAGCGAGTTTCATGAAAGCGGAGTATAAGGGTCATAGGATTGTGGACGCCGATAAGCTCGCGTTCGATCTCTCCACATGGCGCCCGTCTGATCCAACTGATTTTTCGCTCACCATCGATTTTTATGCGGGAGAAGAGGGCAAAGAGGGCTCAGATGCCTTCACGGCCACGGTGTGTTCGCCGACATGGTTTCTTCGGTCCCACACAGAAGCAGTCTTTTCAGGTGAAAGCGTGATCTTCATGCGGACCTTCGATCACACTCAACTGGAAGAATTTCTCATCGCTCGATGCGCTTCGGCCAAAGGCAATAGCTGGAAGGAGATAGCCTGTGAGCTTTCGCGGGTCGGGCTATGGGAATTCGAATACAAGCTCTGAATTTCAAACTGGGAAACTACACGCTAGCGCGAATTTCGAACCAATCAATTAGATCGACATCAAGCAGCAGCTCGCATGCGCAGCGCCTGCATGACGCTGTCCTCGAACGCGCCTGGCGCTCTGCCCGCTTCGGCCAGTTGCGCTGCATCCCAGCTTCGGTTCAGGCTGCCATCGGCCATCAGCACCGCGCGATTACAAAGCGCCGGCACGGCTTCCACCACATGGGTCGACACGATCACGGCGTGGCGGCCGCTCGCGCAAAGCGCGGTGATCACGCGTTTCACCTCCCAAGCGGCGACCGGATCGAGGCCGTTCAGCGTCTCGTCGAAAATCAGCAGCGGCGGCCGGCCGAGAAGCGCTGCGAGGATCGCGACCTTGGCTCGCGTGCCAAGCGAATATTCGGCGATCGGGCGATCCATCCAGCGGCCGAGTTCGAGCCGCTCCAGAAGGTCGGCGCCCGGCAGATCGGCACTCGGCAGATCGCCGGGCGCGGAGCCGCGGATCGAGGCGACGAGCTCGATATATTGGCGTCCCGACAGCGGCGCCGGCAATTCATGCGGCTCGATGG
>NZ_RZSA01001179.1:0-1822 GCF_003998075.1 Mesorhizobium sp. M2A.F.Ca.ET.037.01.1.1
CCCCCCTAGAGGGGGAGATGTCCGGCAGGACAGAGAGGGGGGCGAAGGAACTCGGCGTTCGTCGTATTCCATTGCGTTCTTCGGCGCCTGATCCATGCCCGCCAACCTCAAACCCTACCGCGCCAAGCGCGAATTCTCCCGCCCCCCCGAGCCCGCGGGCGGCCTCGCCTCTGAGGGCTCCAACCGCTTCGTCGTCCACAAGCACCACGCCACCGCCGATCACTACGACATGCGCCTCGAAATCGGCGGCGTGTTGAAGAGCTGGGCTGTCCCGCGCGGCCCCTCGCTCAACCCGGCCGACAAGCGGCTTGCCGTCGAGACCGAGGACCACCCGATCGAATATATCGACTTCGAGGGCGTCATCCCCGAAGGCGGATATGGCGGCGGGCCGATGATCGTCTGGGACACCGGCACCTGGGCGCCGATGGAGGATGTCGACAAAAGCCTGCGCAGCGGCGCCTTCAAGTTCCGGCTGGCCGGCCAGAAGCTCAATGGCGGCTGGATGCTGACGCGCCTGAAGCCCAAGCCCGGCGAGGACGAGAGCAAGAAGAACTGGCTGCTGTTCAAGGAGCGCGACCTCGCTGCCGATGCGAAACGCGACATCCTGAGCGAGCGGCCCGAAAGCGTGAAGTCCGGCCGCCGGATCGAGGAACTGGGGGCGCCGCCGAGGAAGCGGGAACGTCTGCCCCCGAAGCCGGGTTCGCTGAAACCAGGCTCGCTGCCCGGCGCGGTCAAGGCCGCGCCGCCGAGCCGCATCGAGCCGCAGCTTGCCACCCAGGTGCCGAATCCGCCGGGCGGCGAGGGGCCGGCGGAGAACACGGGCGAGCTCTGGCTGCACGAGATCAAATTCGACGGTTACCGCACCATGGCGCATGTGACGGATGGCGAGGTGCGGCTGATCACCCGTGGCGGCATCGACTGGACGAAGCGCTATGGCGATCTCCCGCAGGCCTTTTCGCGCCTGCCGGTCGCCCAGGCGATCATCGACGGCGAGATCATGGTGCTCGACGACAGGGGAATCTCGCGCTTCGCGCTGCTGCAGGACGCGCTGGCCGAAGGCGCAGGTTCAAAGCTGCATTTCTACGCCTTCGATCTTTTGCATCTCGACGGCTGGGACCTGCGCAAGGCGCCGCTCATAAAGCGTAAGGCGCTGCTTGCCGAGCTCCTCGCCGGCCAAGCCGCCAATGCCGCCATCCAGTACAGCGACCATGTCGAGGGCGACGGGCAGGGTCTCTACGATCAAGCCTCGGAGCTGGGGCTCGAAGGCGTCGTCTCCAAGCGCGCCGACGCCATCTACATGAGCGGCCGCGCCAAGAGCTGGACCAAGGTGAAGGCGCAAAAGACGGATGATTTCGTCATCGCCGGTTACACCGTCTCCGACCGTGCCGAAGGGTTGGCCGCGCTCGGCATGGCCGAGTTCGAGAACGGTGAGCTGCACTATCGCGGCAAGGTCGGCACCGGCTTCGACCGCGACATGGCGACCGAGCTGCTTGCCAGGCTGGAGCGGCTGACGGCCGGCGCCAGCCCGCCGGAAGGCGTGCCGCGCGAGATCATGCGCGAGATGCACTGGGTGAAGCCGCTGCTGTCGGCGCGCGTGCGCTATTCGAACCGCACCGCCGACAATGCGATCCGCCACGGCGTCTTTCGCGGCCTGCGCGACGTCGGCGGGCTGACCACGCCGGCGCCGGTGAAACGCAAGCGGCTGATCGCCGAATCCGACCTCGCCACCATCTGGGTGACCAATCCGGAGCGCCGGCTGTTCGGCAAGACCGGGCCGACAAAACTCGACATCGCCGTCTATTACGCATTGGTCGGCGATTTC
>NZ_RZSA01000117.1:0-10292 GCF_003998075.1 Mesorhizobium sp. M2A.F.Ca.ET.037.01.1.1
CCGCATGGTCGAGTACATGCACTGAGCTGACGGGCGTGCGCCGCGCCGACCGTTTGCAATGATGACGATGCAAGCCCGGGCGGACGCCTCGGCGACCGCGCGGCCGGCTGCCGCGCATGCCGGCAGGACGCCGCCAACTGATCTCCGACGCGAGCGTTGGCGGGCCATGGCGCTCGCCCTTGCAGTCTCGGCGGCAGCGTCTGGATGCCAGTCCAAGAGCGGCGCGTCGGACGTGCTCGATCCGTCGGCGATCGCGGCGCCGGCTGGCCGGGCGGGCGCCGCCGCGGCGCAGCAGGCAAGCAGCGCGGCCCCTGGCAACCCGGCCGCCGCGGCACAGGGCGCCGGAACCGCGACCAGCGCGACGTCGAGCGGCCCGACCTCGGCCGTGGCAGCGAAGGCCAACCTGACGCTCGGCACGGGGCCGACCAAGGTGACCATGCTGCTGCCGCTTTCGGCGCCCGAAAGCACCGGCGAGAACGGCCGGAAGATGTATGACGGCGCGCGGCTCGCAATGGCCGATCTCGGCGACAAGCTTTTGACGCTGACGATCCAGGATACGCGCGGCGACAGCGGCTACGCCAAGGACCTCGCGGTGAAGGCGATCACCTCGGGCACGGCCAAGGTCGTCCTCGGCCCCTCCGAGCTTGCGGCCGCGCAGCACCTTGCCAAGCTCTCCGGCTCCAAGCGGCCGCCGGTGCTGGCGCTGGCCGACAATTTCGCCGGCGGCCCCGGCGTCTATTCCGTGCGGCTCAGCGAAGCCGATAGTGCCGCGGCCGGCGCGGCGGCAATCGCCGGCAAGGGCGCCAGGAAATTCGTGCTGATGGTGCCGGCGGGCGCGAATTCAAGCGCCGTCGAATCCCGGGTGGCCAACGCGCTCAGCATCTATGGCGCCACGCTTGCGGTGACGCTGCCCTATTCGCCGACGGATGGCGGCGCCAAGGTGGTGTCCGACATGGGCTCGCTGGTTGAGGCGCCGGATGCCGTGGTCGTCGCCTGCGGCGACGGCAGCCCGGCCGCCGTGCTTGCGGCGCTGAAGGCCAAGGGCATTCCCGGCAAGACGGTGACGCTGATCGGCACCGACCGCTGGCTCGAGCGCCCGATGGATCCGCTCTATGAGGGCGCCTATATCGCCACGCTCGACCAGAGCGAGACCGGGCCGATCGCCGACCGCTTCAAGGCGACCTACAACTACCAGCCAGACGTCAACGTGGCCTATGCCTACGACATGGTGGCGCTGAGCGCGGGCATAGCGAGCTCCGCCGGCCCCGACGGCTTCAGCAAGCAGGTGCTGGAAAACGCGATCGGCTTCCGCGGCTCGACCGGCCTGTTCCGCTTCCGCAGCGACGGCTCAAGCCAAAGGTCTATGCCGTTTTTCAAGTTGGAGAAGGGCCAGCTGAAGCTGGTAGAGAAGCAGACGTCGGGGTTTTGAGAGCAATTCCAGGAAAAGTGCGCAGCGGTTTGCTGTCCGGATTGCTTAAAAACAAAGAGCTAGAGCGGGTTGGCGATTCCATCAAACGCTGAATCGCTCTAAAATCGGGCTCTGGGGGTCTCGTTGGGTTTTCTTCGAACGCTTCTCATTTTGGCTGTTGTGGGCGCGGTGGCGGCTGGCGCGGTGGCCCTCACCGAACGCTTCATATTCGACTCGCCCAAACCAGCCGTTTCGGGCGAGCCGCCGCCTTTGCCCGTCATCAAGAAAAAGCCGGTGCGGCAATGGAAATGGCGCCTGACATAGCTGCCGAACAATCAAGGTTCTCGGTCTCCGCAAAGCTCGCGGTTGCTTGCCTGTGCTATGCCGGGCTTGCGGCCTATCTGTACCCCGATACCTATTTCGCCGCGCTGGGCACCTTCAGGCTCCTGCTGCTTTATCTGTTGCTGCCCTTTCTGATCCTGATCGGGCTGATCGTCGCAGCAGTCGTCAGCCAACCACGGGCCCCGGCAAGCTGGCTGCTGCACAAACTCGCATCGCGAGGCGTCGGAGCGGCATCAACGCTTGGGGTCTTCATACTTTGTCTGGCTGCATTCACTGCCTATAAGCATGAATTCTCGCAGATGGTGCCGTTCTTCGCCGATCAATTCCTGGCAAGGATCGACGCTGACCTGCATTTCGGCGATCCGTGGAGATGGGCGCGCGCCCTGCCGGTTCCAGGCATCGCGGATCGAGCGCTCTACATTCTGTATTCGCAGCTTTGGTTCGTCGTGCTTGCCACCGTCGTCGTCGTGGCGGCCTGGCTGGACGATGCATCGAAGCGCCAGCGCTATTTCCTGTCGCTTATCACCACCGCAGTCGTTCTGGGTGTGATCGTGAGACTGGCCGCTTCATCGGCAGGACCGATCTTCTATGATCGGCTGTTCGATCCAGACAGATTCGAGGACCTTATCCGATCGCTCAAGGCAAGCGATTCCGGACCGGACACCCTGCTGATCACCGATCACCTGTATGCGTCGTATACGACCCACAGAGCCTCGATAGGGACAGGCATTTCGGCGATGCCCAGCTTCCACGTGGCTATTGCCGTGCTGAACGCCCTTTTCCTTTCAAGCCTCAATCGACGGGTCGGCGCTTTAGCGTGGACCTATGCCGGCGTGATCCTCTTCGGGTCGGTCTATTTCGGCTGGCACTATGCCATCGATGGTTATTTCTCGATCATCGCGACCGTTCTGATATGGCGCTATAGCGGGCAGCGCATCGGGGATGGCGCTATGCCGTCGACATAAGCGGCTTGAAGGCAGGGTCAGCCGAAATCGGCACCGGATCTCACATATTTGTCGGCAGACAGGCTTAACGCCCTTTGAAGCCATCGGACGAAGATCCAGATGGCTAGCGTCAATAGCATAGACGCGTACCCATCGACGGCGTAGTGCCAGGCCAAATGCACTGAACCCAATTGAATGCAGAGCAAGAAGATCAGGCCAACCCACCGCAGCACTCGACCAAAGCGCCACAAGTAAATTGCGTTGAGGGTAGCCACCGCCACATGCACAGATGGAAAGGCCGAAATGCCGCTACCCAAGCGAGGGCCATCAAGGCTGGCGTCGGCCAACAGGTAATTCTGGGTGTCCAACGCCAAGACAGGGTAGGTAATATTAGTCGTCCGAAGGTAGTCCATCAGGGGAGAAAACGTGCTGTCGCTGTAAAATGGCGAAACGAATGCCGGTCCAACCGATGCGAAGGCCGCCGCCAAGACATTGCCGAGCAGCACCCAACTCAGGATGAACGTGACCAAAAACTGGGAACGCAGCCGCTCGTTCCCGGTGGAAAAAACGACGCAAAACAGAACGATGAAAACCTCTGCGAACCAGAGATTGTAAAGAACGTTCAGTGAAAAGGTGACGGGGCCAAAGCCGAGGATAGGATGAAAAAACCTCCAGGCTTCGATCCCGCCATGAATTGCCCTGTCGACCGCGGTCAGGCCCGGGTCGGCATAGAATGGCTGGATCTTGCCGATGCCTCCCTTGATGCTGGTGAACACCGAGAAAAAGATCGGGAAGACGAGCGCAACCGGCAATCCGACTATAATTCGGTCCGCCAGCCTGTTGGAAATCATAAGATTCCTTATGGCGCGCAACGGCTCCGCTGGCCGCTCAATGAGCAACCGACCGGAAACCATGACAACAAGAATGAGAGTTACTACGGACCCAAAAAACAGGAAATTTTTGTTGTATAATTTTACATCGATGGCAATTTTCCAATGCACCGCAGCGATAAGCGCGACAAGGATATAGGTAATTACCGTCAAGAAGAAGAATTGATTGGCGCGCCACACCGCCGAACTGCTGCGAGCCGCCAGCCTCGCTATTGACATGGAAGGACCCCGCGGACCTAAACGCTAGTTAAGCTGCTGCAGTTCTCCCGAGCTGCTGGCCAGCATCACACCGCCATAGACCTGGAACAGGATCGCGCAGATCGCGGCGGCCGAGATCGGCACGCCGAACGGCACGACGCCTTTCCTGTCCATGTGCTGGACATAGAGACGGAACGCGCCCGCCGGCAGGAGAAAGGGGTTCTTGACCAATGCCGCGGTTGCCAGCGCGAAGACCAGCAGGAAAATCGTGAACACGACAAGGCCGTTTCCGCCAATCAGAAGCGGCACCGCCGCCATCAGCTTCACGTCGCCGGCGCCGAGCTTGCGCAGGACCCAGAATGGAAACAGCGCCACGAACAGCAGCACGCAGCCGATCGCGCTCAGGCCCATGTCCCACCATGATCCGCTCTGCACGGACACGAGCTGGAGTGAGCCGAGACCGAGGCATATCAGCAGCAGCACGTCACGGTTGGCAATCTTCTGCGTCGTGAAATCGGTCCAGGCGATCCTGCCGAGGAGCGGGATGGCCAGCGCCCTGAGCAACAGCGACGCGGCGAGCAAAAGGCTCATGACCGCTCGATGTTCCGCACGCTTGACGACAGAAGCTTCAGATTGTTGGCCACGGTCGGATCGTTGGGCGCGAGCTCGTAGGCCTTGAGGAAATTCGTTCGCGCCTCCTGCAGCTTGCCGCGCAGCAGATAGGAGTAGCCGAGATTGTTGTAGTATTCCGGCGTCGCGCCGAGCAGCTTGAAGGCTCGGCTATAGGCCAAATCGGAGAGATCGAAGCGGCGGATGCGATCACAGGAGGCGGCAAGGCCCAGCCAGGCAACGCCGTCATTCGGCGCCAGCCGGGTCGCCTTGTAGAACAGCGCACCAGCATTGCCGTAGTTTTCGGAGCGGAACTGGGTCTTGGCCTCGGTGATGGCCTGATCGGAGGCGTAGTAGTCGACATCGCTGATGGTCTTCAGGCCGTCGAAGGTATCGCCAAAAGCTGTGTAGTCGCCCTTGGCGGGTTCGTTGGTGCGCACGACCCCGCCCGTGGTGTCGGTCGACTGACAACCAGCAAGCATGACCAGCAGCACACCGGCTGCGGCGGCTAGGCGCATCGGCTTTGTCATCTTGTGCCCCAAGAAGCCCTCCGACTCAATTTAGAACCTAATCATATGACGGTTCAGAAGAAAATGCCCCTCATGCGAATGATGACCGGTAGCATGATCACCATCATCACCACAGGGAAAATGCAAAGCCCCAGCGGAATCATCATTTTGACCGGCAAGGAATTGGCACGCTCCTCGGCCTGAAGAACGCGCTGGTCGCGCATCTCGGCGCTGTAGACGCGCAAAGCATCGGTCAGGCTGGTGCCCAGTTCTTCCGATTGCCGGAACAGCACCGCCAAGGCCTTTGCCTCATCCAGGCCGATGCGATCGGCAAGCTCGCGTAGCGCCTCACGCAGCGGCTTGCCGGCGCGCAATTGCAGATTCATGATCGAGAGCTGGATGCCAAGCCACTTATGGGTACCGGCCAGTTCGTGGCTGACCCGCTCGACCGCCGCCTCGAGGCTCATGCCCGCGTCGGCGCAGGTGATCATCATATCCATGAAATCCGGAAAGGCGCGACGATAGATTTTCTTTTGCGTATTCTCGAACCGGTCGAGCATGATGCTCGGGATGACGATACAGCCGAGACCAATCAGGCCAGCGCCGGCGAAAGTGAAGAAGCCGGGCAATTTCGATGGTAAGACGTTCGATAGAAGCGCGTACATCACCAGAAAACCTGTGGCGACAGCAGCGAGACGACTGAGCGTGTAAATTAAAGGCGCACTCTTCTGATAGAAGCCGGCGCGGAACAGTTTTGCCTCAAGCGCATCCGGCTGCCTGTGTTCCTTTTCGACAGCTTTGAAATAGGCCTCGATCGGTTTCTGCGCCGCAAGCCTGGCGCGCTCGTCCCGGGCCAGTATGGATCGCGGGTCGACTGAGCGCTCACCCAAAAGGCTGTCCGAAACAAGCTTACGAGTCTGCATTGCAGGCATGAGGACCAGCGCCGCGAACAGGAACAAAGCCACCGCCGCCGCGAAGACGGCAAGGGAGACCAGAAAGGTCAGATCGTTAATGTTCGAAAGCAGGCTCATGGCCACCCCTAAAAATCGAAGTTGACCATCCGATACATAATGTAATCACCAAGCAACGCCCAAAAACCGAAGACGGTGAATATCGGGACGATAGCCGGACTGTGCCAGACCTTTCCATAGAAAGAGGGCGCAATGACCTGCAGTATCAGAAACATTGCAACCGGGAAAAACGAGATTATCCATGCGGAAACTCGCCCTTCGGCTGAGAGCGCTCTGATCTTCAGCCGCAATTTCTGCCGCTCACGAAGGACGGATGAAAGATTGGCGAGAATTTCGGTGAGATTGCCGCCGGTTTTCGACTGGATCGAAAGAGAAACCGTCAGCAAATGCAATCCTTCGAAACCCACTCGTTCCGACAGCTTTTTTACAGCCTGCTCCATGCTGAGCCCGAAAGTGATTTCGTCGGCAACTATGCCAAATTCCGTCCCGAGCGGGTCAGCCATTTCGCGGGCGACGAGACCTATGGCAACGGAGGCGGGGTGCCCTGCGCGCAGCGAACGAACGATCATGTCCAGGGCATCGGGGAGCTGCTTGGCGAACTTTTCGATTCGCTTGTTGCGCGCGCGCCGAAGGACAACAAGGGGCAGAGCAAGACCCACGATCAAAAACGCGATCAGAGCCGCGACAACCGAAAAGCCGAAAAGCAGTGTCAGCGTCAGCGCAATCGCCAACCCGGCGAGCAGGAATACCGCCGCGAAAATCAGCGGGTTCCCGGTGATGCCGGATTGCGTATAGAGCCGGTTCAACCAAACGAAACCGAAGACAAAGTCTCCGGACTCGGTCAGGCCGCGTTCACGCAGCAAGCTCTTCAACGTCTTTTCCGCCGGCGCTTCGTCAGCCAGGCGACGTAGCCTGTAATTGACCGCGGCGAAACGTGAGCGCCGACTGGTCAGTGAAAGATAGAAAGCTTCACCGGCCAGAATGACAGACGCCGCTGCAACGGCGTAGATAAAATAGAGTAGCGCCTGTCCTGTGAGCATTACAGCGCCACCTGCGGGTTAAAGGCGTCCTTGGCAAAGTGGAGACCAAGCGTCGCGGCCTCCGACGCGAAGCGTGGACGCACGCCGGTCGCACGGAAATCACCAATGATCGATCCGTCGGCGGTCACGTCACGCCTGACGAAATGATAGATTTCCTGCAATTGGACGACATTCCCCTCCATGCCGGTGATCTCTGAAATCGAGATCACGCGCCGCCCACCATCGGAAAGGCGTTGCGTCTGCACGATGATGTCGATGGCGGAAGCGATCTGAGCCCGGATGGATTCGTGGGTCATCGGCATGCCGGCCATGCCAACCATCTGCTCCAGGCGCGAGATGGCATCACGCGGGGTGTTGGCATGGATTGTGGTCATCGAGCCTTCATGGCCGGTGTTCATGGCCTGCAGCATGTCGAAGGCTTCCTCGCCGCGCACCTCGCCGACGATGATGCGGTCGGGGCGCATGCGCAGCGCATTCTTCACCAGCTCGCGCTGGCGGATCTCGCCCTTGCCCTCAACATTGGGCGGGCGCGTTTCCAGCCGGCCGACATGCGGCTGCTGCAGCTGCAATTCCGCCGCGTCCTCAATGGTGACCAGGCGTTCCTTGGCCGGGATATGGCTGGACAGCGCGTTGAGAAGCGTCGTCTTGCCGCTGCCGGTGCCGCCCGAAACCAGGATCGACTTGCGCGCCTGCACCGCGATCTTGAGCATGTCGATCATCGGCTGGCGGATCGAATTGAATGCCATCAGGCGTTCCAGCGAGTAAGGGTTCTTCGAAAATTTGCGGATCGAGACCAGCGGGCCGTCGACAGAGACCGGCCGCACGGCGATGTTGACGCGCGAGCCGTCCGCCAGGCGCGCATCCGCCATCGGCGCTGATTCGTCGACGCGGCGGCCGATGGCCGAGACGATCTTGTTGATGATGCGCAGCAGATGCGCCTCGTCACGGAAACGGATGGAGGTTTCCTCGATGATGCCGCGGCGTTCGATGAAGACGCGCTCATGCGTGTTGATCATGATGTCGGTGATCGAGTCGTCCTTCAGCAGCGGCTCGATGGGACCAAGGCCCAGCATCTCATCGGCCGTGTCGCTGGTCAGCTGATCGAGCTCCCGGGCATTCAAGGGCACGTTGCGGCCGCGGACGAACTCGCGCACGATCGGCCGGATCTCATTCAGGATCTCGTCCTTCGACGCATTTTCCAGCGCGGTCAGATTAAAGCGGTCGATAAGATGGCGATGCAGCTCGACCTTGAGGGTCAGGAAATCATCGCCCTGCGGCTCCGCTTCGGCTGCGGGAGCCGTGGCCGCTCCATTCGGCGCGGCGGCGATGATCGGCGCCAACGACGTGTTGTGTTCGTTCGGCCCTTTGATGAAGCGACCCAGCATGCCGCTTACCCCCTTATATTTTCCCCAGCGCGAAACTAAGCGTTAACCACGGGGGGCACAAGCGGCTTGGAGGACACACTAAAGGTATTACTTGCGACATAGTTAAGAAATCAAAGTCTGATAAATCGTTCTATTTTTCGTTTGCTTCGCGAACATGGACCAAAGTCCTAAGACCTTTGACGACTCCCGCGGAGTCGCCCTGCTAACCCACTTAATATAAACGGATATGTCGTGCTTCTAATGTGGCAGCCACTGGCCACGGGCGTGGCATAATTGTGAATGAATGGTTAAGATGACTTGAAAAACGAGCCGAATCAAGCTGTTGTCGAAATTGGGAAAGTCTCAAATCGAGTATTGGAGGGTTAAGGAACTGTTAATCCGTTTGACTCGGCTTTTTCGTGCGACCTAGGATTGAACGTGACGGGGGATGCTTGGGTTTGGGGTTCATTCCTTTGCTCTGTCTCGTCGGGTTCAAACCTCCAAAGGGAGAAATTGGCATGAAAAAGCTCATGACGATGACCCGGCAGTTCCGCGACGATGAAAACGGCGCTGCTATGGTCGAATATTCGATCCTGATCGGCATCATCGCGGTCGCGGCGATCGGAATCATCATCGGCATCGGCGGTTGGGTCACGGGTCGCTTCACCCAACTGTGCACCGCCATGGATAACTCGGGCGTCGGCTCCTGCGCTAGCGGCGCCGGTTCTTGATCGCTTGATCAACATCAGGCCCGGGCTATGCAATCCGGGCCTGAACTTAAGTGATGGCGGGGCGAATCCCGCATTATTGGCTCGGGGCTTGGGTTATGCGCGCCAACACACTCATCATGATCGTTCTCGCCGGCATATTCGGTGTGCTGGCGGTTGTCCTCGTCAACATTTGGCTGGCCGGCCAGCGCAACGCACTGGCCCAATCGAACGGCGTGCAAGCAAGCAGCGTCGTGGTCGCGGCCATGCCGCTGAAATTCGGCGACGCGCTCAGCGCGGACAAGCTGCGCGAAATTCCTTGGCCGGCGGGGGCGGTTCCGGCGGGCTCGTTCAAGACCGTCAAAGAGGCGATGGCCGGCAGCGGCGCGCGCCAAGCGCTCCAAGCGATCAGCGCCAATGAACCTATTCTTGCGACCAAGATCACCGGCCCGGGCCAGCGTGCTACATTGTCGGCGGTGCTTAGCGAGGGCATGAAGGCGGTCTCCATCCGCGTCAACGACGTGCTCGGTGTCGCGGGCTTTGTTTTTCCGGGCGACAGGGTCGACGTATTGCTGACCCGCACCACACGCGGCGAAGATGGCGCCGACAAAAGCTTCGTCGATGTTCTGCTGCAAAGCGTGAAAGTGCTTGCCGTCGACCAGGTCGCCGATGAAAGCAAGGACAACCCGCAGGTCGTAAAGGCCGTCACGGTCGAAGTCAGCACCAAGGACGCCCAGAAGCTGACGCTCGCGGCGGGCGCGGGGCAGTTGTCACTGGCGTTGCGCCAGGCTGCCGGCAGCAGGGGCGAGGTTAATGAGAGGGTGACACTTGCGGACTTGACCGGCGACACGCCGGAGGATGTCGCCAAGCGCCAGGCCGAGCTTGACAGGCAGGCCGCCGAAGAAGCGGCGCGCAAGCAGGCCGACGAGAAGATCGATGGCCTGGCCAAGGCGGTGGAACGAGTCGGCAGCCAGATCGATCAGATGAGCAAGGCAAAGCCGGTCACGGTCGTGGCCGCCGCACCTCAGGCGCAGCCGCAAGTGAAAGAAGTGATCAAATACGTCCAGCCGGAGCCGCCGAAGCAAGCGACGGTCGGCGTGTTCCGGGGCATCAAGCTGGAAACATACGAGGTGCCGCGACAAGACTGACGAAGGTCGGCGCGGCGGGCTGCCAAGGGCAGCAAACGGGGAGACGGGGAATGCAGGGGTTTTGGCTCAGGATAGTGGCGGTCGCGCTATCCTTCGTGGTTGCACCGGCGATGCTTGGCCATTCGGCCAGGGCTGCCGACCGCTTCATCGACGTGTCGAGCC
>NZ_RZSA01001180.1:0-1820 GCF_003998075.1 Mesorhizobium sp. M2A.F.Ca.ET.037.01.1.1
GTAACCGCCCATCGCCACTACCGCCTTGGCCCCGGCAATCAGGTCTTCCATGCGGTTGTCGAACTCGATGATCTTGATGCAGGGGATCTTGGCCCCCTTCTTGAGCAGCTTGTTGCGCTTGCGCGCCGGCATGTAAGGCCCAAGCACGATCAGCGCCCTGTGCTGCAACTGCGGGTTCTGCTGATAGGCATCGATGACGTCGTGGATCAGTTCCGCGCCGTCACCGCCGCCCCCTGTGGTAACAAGGATATACTCACCCTCGGGCCGGTGGCCGGGCAACTCGTTCCGCTGCAGGCGCCGTTGCAGGAAACCGACGAACCTCATCTTTGCCCTGACGGCCGGCGGCACATCCAAGCCGGTCAACGGATCGTAGAAATCCGGCGGGCCATAGGCCCAGACCTTGTCGTAGAACAGGCCTATCTTGCGCATCACATCCCTGCGTGCCCACTCTGCTTCGAGCAGATGCGGCGCATCCATCACCTCGCGCAGGCCAAGCACGAGCGTGGTACCCCGCGTCTTGAGGTAGGACAGTGTGTCCTCGATCTCACCGCGCAGGCCGAGCGGTTCCTTGTCGACGATGAAGATATCCGGCCGGAAGGTCTCGGCCGTGTGGCGGATGATCGACTGGCGCATTCTGAGCGTCTCATGCAGATCGATATCCTTTTCCAGCGAGGTGTACTCGCCGTTGCGCAACTTGATGACGCTGGGGATCTTCACGAAGTCGACACGGGCGCGATAATCGAACGCGCCGGCGATGGGCGCACCCGAAATGATCAGCACCTGAAGTCCGCGGAAATCCTCGACCAGCGAATGCGCGATGGTCCGACAGCGCTGCAGGTGGCCGAGCCCGAACGTGTCGTGGCTGTACATGAGAATTCGAGCGTCTTGTACGTGCTGGATCATTTCTGAACGTCTTTTAGAATTCTCGCCTTGGGAACCGGGGCGGTTGGGGAAGCCATCCTGAGGCCTAACCGACCTGTTGTGAAACATGAGGGCGCAATTTTCAATTCGTATTACCCAAGAGGCCGCAGATCGCCCCTCACCGTCCGCGAATTCATAGTCTCCCATGCGACCGGCGCGATGCGAAAGATCAGATAGCGTTCTTCACTCTGGACCCCGCATTTCGTGATGTGATGGGCGCCAATCCGAAGCCCTTCATGGAGCTACATTCGCACGAAGCGCTCGGGTCTGTCTTCCCCGACCTGAACAAGTGCGACTCCACTACACACTTTGTCGGTCAGCAGCATCGATAACTGTTCTCCATATGCTGGCCACCGGAGGTCAGCTCGTCGCCCCAGACGAATTCAGCGCGGATGCCTCCAGTTTGCTCCCCGGACGTAAGCCCATCAGTTGTTATGACTGCTGCGATCGATGCCGCGCGAAGGCCTCACGGACGTCACGAGCCTCACGGACGTCACGAGTAAGAGACGAAGGGCACGCCGGCCCATCGAATGGCGCGTGAGCGTCTCGCGCCAGTGCGGCGCGCCGCCACTGTTCAGAGCGATTGTCGCGTCATTTAAGACAAGCGTCGGCGGCCGAGGATTTCATTCGCACTCATATCCGGGAAGACATACCCATTGTTCGACTGTGCAAGGAAATCGGTGTTAGCCGTCGACAACTGGATTACGCCTTTCGCACTACCTTCGCCGTAGCCCCGCTCGAATTCATCAGAGCGCTCCGTCTCAATGAACAGACGGCTCCTTACTGCGGCACGTGCTGACGGCTTGAGCATAACTGCGGTCGCTATGGAGGTGGGGATCACCCATCTGGGCCGCTTCGCCGCGAATTATCGACTCTTCTTCGGCGAATCTCCCTACGAA
>NZ_RZSA01001181.1:0-1815 GCF_003998075.1 Mesorhizobium sp. M2A.F.Ca.ET.037.01.1.1
CTCGTACAGGGACTTTGACGGATTGCAGGCTTGTCGGCAGGTGAAATTTTCACCGTTCGTTTCGCCAAATCAACCAGACCTTCGAGATCGGCCGAAGCTTACGAACTTCGTCATCCACGGGCGGAGCGACGCGCAGCGGAGCGCAGACCCGAGGATCCATTCCGTGACCTTGGCCGAGGAATGCAGCGGAGCAGAATTCTGGACCGCCGAAACGCCTCGACGTCACGGAATGGATCCTATGGTCTGCGCGCGTCGCTTCGCTCCTTGCTTCGCCATAGGATGACGAAGTGATGACCTTTCACCAATCCTCAACGCATGCAATCTGCGTGACCACTATTCGGCAGATTCCGCTCGGAAACCGGTTCCTGTCAGAAGTCGCTGGTGAGGCCCTTCACCTCCCAATCGCCATAGCGGCCGGGTTCCTTGCCGCCGCGGCCGCCGATTTCCTTCGGCAATTTTGCCTCGGCCTCGCGATATTCCCTGCGCCTGGCCTCGGCCTCCGCCAGCGCGCGGCTCGCGGCCGGCGTCAGCATCTTTCGCGGCCCGTCGCCATCGCCCGCGGTTTCGGTCTTGTTGGTCAGTTCGGTCATGCGATATTCCCTGCCGATTGAAACGGAGCCCGGCCTTTCCCATCATATAGCCATGACCCCAAAAGGATCGACCCCATCTCCCCGAACGGATGAAACGATGAACACGCTTCGCACCGCCATGCTGCTTGCCGCGATGACGGCGCTGTTCATGGGCGTCGGCTATCTGATCGGCGGCTCGGGCGGCATGGTCATCGCGCTTTTGATCGCCGCCGGCACCAACCTGTTCAGCTACTGGAACGCCGACAAGATGGTGCTGTCGATGAACCACGCCATCGAGGTCGACGAGAAGAATGCGCCCGAATATTACGCGATCGTCCAGGCGCTGGCCAAGCAGGCCGGCCTGCCAATGCCGAAGACCTATCTGATCGACAACCCGCAGCCCAACGCCTTCGCCACCGGCCGAAATCCCGAGAATGCCGCGGTGGCCGCGTCCACCGGCCTGCTCCAGCGCCTCTCGCACGAGGAGGTCGCGGCGGTGATGGCGCATGAGCTTGCCCATGTGCAGCATCGCGACACGCTGACCATGACGATCGTGGCGACACTTGCCGGCGCGATCTCGATGCTAGGCAACTTCGCCTTCTTCCTCGGCGGCAGCCGCGACAACAACAACCCGTTCGGCTTTGTCGGCGTGCTGGTGGCAATGCTGGTGGCGCCCTTCGCCGCCATGATCGTGCAGATGGCGGTGAGCCGCACTCGCGAATACGAGGCCGACCGGCGCGGCGCCGAGATCTGCGGCAATCCGCTGTGGCTGGCCTCGGCGCTCGCCAAGATCGCGCACGGCGCCGAACAAATCCCCAATGAGGATGCCGAGCGCAACCCGGCGATGGCGCATCTTTTCATCATCAACCCCCTGCATGGCGAGCGCATGGACAATCTGTTCTCGACCCATCCGAGCACCGAGAACCGCATCGCGGCGCTACAGGAGATGGCAAGCGAGATGGGTCGTGCGTCGCCTGCCAATCGGCGCGAGGCTTCCGCGCGGCCCATCCAGCCCGAGGAGGCGTCGGCCGGTCCATGGGGTAAGCGGACGGAACCCGCGCCGCCTGCCGGCCCGCCGCCGCCGAAACCCAATCCGTGGGGCCGCAACCCGACCGGACCGCGCCGGTCGAAAGGTCCGTGGTCGTGACGCCGCCGAGGCGCGGACAGCCAGGCAATGCGCAACACAAGGCCGGTGAGGAGATAGCCGGCCTTGCCGCGCGCAAGGCCGGCTATCTCCTCACCGGCC
>NZ_RZSA01001182.1:0-1814 GCF_003998075.1 Mesorhizobium sp. M2A.F.Ca.ET.037.01.1.1
GCCAAGCGAAGCTCCGGGAGGGGTCGCCCATGAATTTCGTGTTCTTCTCGCCGCATTTCCCGGCCAACGGCGCCGAGTTCTGCGACCGGCTGAAAAAGGCCGGCGCCACCGTGCTCGGCATTGGTGACGCGCCTTACGAGACCCTGAACGGCAAGCTGAAGGCCGCGCTTTCGGAATATTACCGCATCGCGGACATGGAAGATTACGATGCCGTGTTCCGCGCGATGGGGCACTTCATCCACAAATGGGGCCGCATCGACCGCTTCGAGTCGCTCAACGAGCATTGGCTGGAGCTCGAGGCCAATATCCGCACCGACTTCAACATCTACGGCACCAAGCTCGACTTCGTGAAGAATCTGAAGCGGAAGAGCCGCATGCGCGCCTTCTTCCGCAAGAGCGGCGTCGAGACCATCCCGCAGCGCAAATGCTCCGACCGTGCCGGCGCCATGACCTTCATCCGCCGCGTCGGCTATCCGGTGGTGGTCAAGCCGGATTCCGGCTCGGGCGCCTCCAATACGTTCAAGATCTCCAATGCCAGGGAGCTCGACCAGTTCTTCAGGGATAAGCCGGAGGACGTCACCTTCGTCATGGAACAGTTCATCGAGGGGCTGGTGGTGACCTTCGATGGGCTGGTCAACCGCGACGGCGAGGTTGTGCTGGCGGCCAGCCACCGCTACGACCAGAGCATCATGGACGCGGTCAACAAGGACCGCCACATGAGCTACACCTGCTTCCCCGAAATCACGCCTGCGGTGGAGGAGGCGGGGCGCAAGATCCTCAAAGCGTTCGACGTGCGCGAGCGCTTCTTCCACATCGAGCTGTTCGAGACCAAGGACAAGCGCGTCATCGCGCTCGAGGTCAACATGCGCCCGCCCGGCGCCTGGATGACAGACGCCATCAACTACACATTCGACATCGACGTCTATGCTGCCTGGGCCGACATGGTGGTCAAGGATGCCGCCGGAGGCCCCTACAAGGGGAAGTATTTCACCGCCTATGCCAGCCGCAAACGCCATATCGACTATTTGCACAGCCATGCGGACGTGCTAGCCGCCCATGGCGACAAGATCGTCCATCATCAGGCCATCGAAGAGGTTTTCAGCCGCGCCATGGGCAATTACGCCTACCAGATGCGTTCGAAGGATCAGAAGGCACTGCGCCAGGCGGTCGACTATATCCACGCGGAAAAGGCCTGAGCCAATGGACGTCTCCTATCACAAGGGCCATGCCCGTAGTCTCGGCCGCGACATGGAATACAAGCGCTACGGTCATGCCGGGCGCCCGGTGGTGGTGTTCCCGACCTCGCAAGGACGGTTCTACCAGTTTGAGGATTCGGGCGGGGTTGGCGCGCTTGCCGAGTTCATCGACACCGGCCGCATCCAGCTCTTCACGCTGGACGGCATCGATTCGGAATCCTTCTTCAACAAGCATGCCGATGCGGCGCATCGCATCGCGCGGCACGAGGCCTATTTCCGCTATGTGCGGGAAGAGGCGCTGCCGGAGCTGCAGGCGGTCGCCGCCAAATCCAATGGCGGCCGCCCCTTGAAGCCATTGTTCTGCGGCTGCTCGATGGGCGGCTATCATTCGTCGAATTTCGTGTTCCGGTTCCCGGAACTGGCAAGCGGCGTGATCTCGCTGTCCGGCGTCTATTCGGCCCGCGACTTTTTCGGCCGGCAGCTGGAAGGCAACATCTATTTCAATTCGCCGCTCGACTATCTGCCGGGCATCGTCGACCAGAAGCTGCTCGGGCGGCTCAGGGCGCTGAGGCTGATTTTCTGCTGCGGGCAGGGCGCCTGGGAAGAGCGCATGCTGGT
>NZ_RZSA01001183.1:0-1810 GCF_003998075.1 Mesorhizobium sp. M2A.F.Ca.ET.037.01.1.1
GCGTACCCCTTTCAAGGCAGGCCGTCAGTGTCCTGACCTCGCTTAGAGAACTCTCCGGCGGTGGATCCCTGCTCTTTCCCAGTGCTCGATCGGATTCGCGTCCGATCTCCGACAACACGCTTAACGCCGCGACGCCATAGAGCGGCAACTGGCCCACATTGAGAACAACGACGTTCGTCGAGCCTATAAGAGGCTACCGCGCATGGTTTTCGAGCAACAGCATCAACTCTGCTGAACGAATGCGGAAAATGGCATCCGGACGGCCCGGGCTGAGCGCTGGGAAGAGCGCGTCAAGATGATGCAATGGTGGGCCGACTATCTGGATGAACTCGAGAGCAACAGCGTGCGGGTGATCTCAATCGGAGGACGCGGCAAGCCAGCTGTCTATGCGCCACCGGGAGGGTCGATTTTGAACCCAACATCGAAAGGTCACCAAACGGCGAGACGAATATCCCACTCCCGAAAAACCTACCGATCGAACACTCGGCAATTCTGAAAGCGAAATGGTTGGCCCGGAGGACGACGTCAAATATTTTATTTTGTTAAGCTTTTCGTGGGCAGAAATCGAGATCTTTCCCGTATAGTTCCGTATGGTTCCGGCGCTCATTCGCTCTAACCCAATTCTCAGACGAACCTACTGGTATCTGGCAGGGCGCCCAAGCCATCCCTGACCGGGCCGCGTGCTGGTGCGGTAGCTGCCGCTGCTTGGTGCATCGGCGGATGTCCGAATTGGGGCCGGAAGCGGAACGACTGTTCTTGGATGGCAGGGTAAGGAAGCCCACCTTGACATCAGCCGAGGCAAACCACCGGACCTGCCGACGCGTCGTCTGTTCTTGCCGGAACGCCTGCGCGGCATGCCGGGATACTCCGGATCTGCGCGCGGCCGCGAACTCTCGCTAGTCCACCAAAGATATCGGCGACATGGGAAAGCAGGTCCTGAAAAGGGTGACGCGGTCGGCCAAAATGCAGGTGACACAGCCGTGGGGACGTCAGCATTCCGAGGCAAGCATCATGCGCTCACAAGCCTCATAATGGTGTCGATATTAAATTCCAGACGCTCATTTAGAGCGTCTTTCTCCATGAGGTCGCGCTCGAAAATAATCGAGCCTGTGAACCTGTTGGTCAGATAGTAGTATCCGATCGCGGCGATCGTGATGTTGAGCTGCACTGGGTCGATACCGCCGCGGAAGTCGCCGCTGCTGACGCCCCGCTCAAGTATGCCCGACACCATGGCGACGAATTTGCGGCTGGCGGTCTTGATCAGCTCGGACTTCTTCACATGCTTGCCGCGGTGAAGGTTCTCGCTGTTGACCAGGGTGATGAACTCCGGATTCTTCAGATAATACTGCCATGTAAACCGCACGAGGCGTTCAAGGGCATCCCTCGGTTCCAAGTCGTCGAGATGAAGTTTCTGCTCGGCCGTGCGGATGTCCAGATAGGCATTTTCCACCACAGTCTGGAAGAGACCGTCCTTGCTGCCGAAATAGTGGTAAATCATACGCTTGTTGGCGTTTGCCTTGGCCGCGATAACATCGACACGCGCGCCGCCGAGGCCGTTCTTGGCGAAATCGCTCTTCGCCGCTTCCAGAATACGAAGCTTGGTCGCTTCGGCATCCCGAAGCCGCTTCTTCTTGGCGACATTGCCTGATTTTCCGGACGTTGCGTCCACTTTGGCCGCTCCCTTGGTTCCAGTTCCAGCGTGTTGTCGACGATCGGTCATGCGCTGAAAGTCATTTCAATTGTCCAAGAAGTCAACAGGCCGCGCACCGTGCCGCCGCTTGACTCTCACACATTCAGGAAGTAACTAGAT
>NZ_RZSA01001184.1:0-1809 GCF_003998075.1 Mesorhizobium sp. M2A.F.Ca.ET.037.01.1.1
CCATCAACGATCCGACGGCGATCGGCGCGCAGCTCGCCGCCAAGCAGCTCAATCGCTCGGAATTCATCATCACCGCGGTCGATCTTGTCGAAGCGGGTGAGCAGCGACTGGAACACTTTCAGGCCGCCGTCGCGCGAGCCTTCGGCGTTCTGGTCGTCGGACAGGACCTTGATGTCGGCGTGCTGCGCAAGCACGTTCTTGCAGCCCTTGACGCGCTCCAGGATCGAGGACGAGGCCGGACCGTTGAGGATGACGTAGTTGCCTTTGCCGCCGGTGTGGTCGACCAGATACTGGCAGGCCTCCTCGCCAGCCTTGACGTTGTTGGTCATCACGGTGACGTCGGCGCCCGGCGCCGAGACGTCGAAGGCGGCGACGACGATGCCGGCCGCCTGCGCCTTCTTGACCGCGGGCGCGATCGCCTTGGCGTCGACGGCGTTGAGCATGATGACGTCGACGCCGGCGGCGATGAAGGAATCGATCTGCGAGACCTGCTTGTTGAGGTCGTAGTCTGCCGAGACGGACGTCACCTCGACCTTCGGATTGATCTTTTTGGCCGCGTCCTCGATGCCCTTGATGGTGGCGACGAAGAAGGGGTTGCCGAGCAGGCCGACCGAGATGCCGACCTTGTTGAGGTCCTTGGCCGATGCCGGCGCGACGGCGAGGGCCGCGAGGGCCGTGCCGCAGAGAAGTTTGGCGATGGTCTTCATTTACTTGCTTCCTCCGATTGCCCCGCGCCTCTCACGGTGCGTTACACACAATCCGGCTCATCTTGGCCGGCGACCAAGGTCAATCACGTTCTTGCTCCGGCCTGGAGCCGGTAACGGTCGAGGGCGACCGCCACGATGATGACCAAACCCTTGATGATGTACTGCCAGATGTCCGAGACACCGGCCAAAATGAGCCCGTTGGAGAGCACGGCGATGATGAGGCCGCCGATCAGCGTGCCCCAGATCGACCCGACGCCGCCGACGAAGCTGGTGCCGCCGAGAATGACGGCGGCGATGGCGTCGAGCTCGTAGGACTGGCCGAGTTGCAGGCCGTTGGCGGCGTAGAGCCTGGCCGCCGACATGACGCCGCCGAGACCCGCGAGCAGGCCCGACACGCCATAGACGAAGAGCAGCACCAGCGGCACCTTGATGCCGGTGAGGCGCGCCGCCTCGGCATTGCCGCCCACGGCATAGATCCAGGTGCCGAGCACGGTGCGCTTGAGCACCAGCCAGGACAGCACCACCACCGTCAGCGCGATGATGACGAGCCACGGAATGCCGAACAGCGAGCCATTGCCGATGAAATCGAAAGGCAGGTCGGAATTGAACACCGTCGTGTCCTCGCCGAGCAGGCGGGCGACGCCGCGCACGGCGGTGAGCGAGCCCAGCGTGACGATGAAGGGCGGCAGCTTGATATAGGCGACAAGCAGCCCGTTGATGACGCCGAAGCCGAGGCCGAGCAGAATGGCGGCCGGAATGCCGAGCATGCCCCAGTCCGGCACCAGCGACACCAGCACCGCGACCATCGCCGAGGCGGCGAGGATCGAGCCGACGGAGAGGTCGATGCCGCCGGTGAGGATGACGAAGGTCATGCCGGCGGCGAGCACGATATTGATCGACGACTGCTGGCTGACGATGAGCAGGTTGGTGCCGGTAAGGAAGCGCGGGTTGATGAACTGGAAGCCGACGGCAAGCAGCACCAGAACCGGCAGCATGCCGAGCGCGGCGAAGGCCGTGCGCAGCCGCCGGCTCCTGACCACTGCCTGATCCGCCGATTTCGCCACCGTTGAGCTGTCGGTCATCTTGTCGGTCCTTCCTGGGC
>NZ_RZSA01001185.1:0-1808 GCF_003998075.1 Mesorhizobium sp. M2A.F.Ca.ET.037.01.1.1
CCCTCGGAGACTGCGCGATGAGTTGCCCAGGGCCCCATCTGTCCGCAAAATCAGTCTGTAACTATCCTACTTTACTGTCAAGCGGCGACAGACGGCGGAAGCAATCAGGTTCAATCAGATACCAGCTAATGTGCTGATTTAAAACAGATTTATCGCCGCTTGCGGTATGTGTTACTTTCCTACATACTCATCGCGGTTGATTGCCTATGGCCAGCGGGCGGATAATCGCGAAGATGACGGATCCAGAAGCGGGCTGGGGAGGACTGGCGAATGACCGAAGCTGACAGCCAGGCATTGCGAATTGCGGACGAAGACGGCGACCGGCACGACCATGTCAGGCGCTTTCCCGATATCATCTCGCAGGTGAAGGACAGCTATGCGGAGCTGCGGCCGGCCGAGCGCCGCGTCGCCGATGTCGTGCTCGACGATGTCAAATATGCGGTCGACGCGTCCAATTCGGCGCTTGCCCAACGTGCCCGGGTCAGCGAGCCGACGGTGACACGGTTCTGCCGCGCCATCGGCTGCGAGGGCGTGCGCGATTTCAAGCTGAAGCTGGCGCAGAGCCTCGTCGTCGGCGCGCTCTATCTCGCCACCAAGCCCCAGCCCGCGAACAGCGACAGCGGCATGCCGTTCTGGAACGCCGTGTTCGGCGAGGCGCGACGCGCGCTGCAGGAGGCGGAGCGGCAGATCGATCCGGGACAGCTGCAGAAGGCGGCAGAACTGATCGCCAGGGCGCGGCAGGTGACGGTGTTCGGCCTCGGCGGCAGCTCGTCGGCGCTGGCGCAGGAGACGCAATACCGCCTGTTCCGCTATGGGATCACCATCAATGCGCAAAGCGATCCCTATTTGATGCGAATGACCGCCTCGACGCTGAAGCCGGGCGATCTGGTGATCGCGATCTCGGCCACAGGGCGCACACGCGAGGTGATCGAGGCGGTAGAGCTCGCCAAGCATTACCGCGCCAACGCGATCTGCGTGACGGCGCCGGACACCGAGCTGACCCGCGTCTGCGATGTACGGCTGGCGGTTGCCGTGCCTGAATATCCCGACACGCTGAAGCCGACCGCGTCGCGCTACGCATTCCTGGCGGCCATCGATCTGCTGGCGGTGGCGACAGCCTACAAGATTGACGGTCCGGCGCGCGAGACGGTGCGCCGGATCAAATACAACGCGCAGATCCATCGGACGGGCAAGGAGATGGAGCCGCTCGGGGATTAGCGACTATCCTTCTCCCCTTGTGGATGAAGGTGGATCGGCGCGATAGCGCCGAGACGGATGAGGGGTGTTCCAGCGGAGTGAGACGCTGGCTTTCCCTGGAGCCCCCCTCATCCGTCGCCTTCGGCGACACCTTCTCCCACAAGGGGAGAAGGGGAAGGCGCCGCCGGATTTCGAACTGAAAAAGGGAACGAAGAAAAATGCTCGACATCGCACCATCGCAACAGGCGGCAACCTGGCTCGGCTCATTCGGCCGGGCGCTGGAGGCGGGCGATATCGAGGCGGCGACGAACCTCTTTGCGGAGGATTGCTACTGGCGCGATCTTTTGACCTTCACATGGAACATAAAGACCATGGAGGGGCAGGCCGCGATCCGCGAGATGCTGAAGGCCACGCTGTCGCTGGCGCAGCCATCACATTGGCACCTGACCGGCGAGCCGAGCGTCGACGACGGCATCGTCGAGGCTTGGTTCACGTTCGAGACTGGGGTGGCGCGGGGCGAGGGGATCCTGCGGCTCAAGGATGGCCGCTGCCGTACGCTGTTCACGGCGATGAGCGAGCTCAAGGGTTTCGAGGAGCAAAAGGGCCCGGCG
>NZ_RZSA01001186.1:0-1804 GCF_003998075.1 Mesorhizobium sp. M2A.F.Ca.ET.037.01.1.1
CGCCCTGCTCGGCGCGCCGCATGGGCTGCAGGGCGAGGCGCTCGACCGCTGGCTCGATTCCCGCGACAAAAGCGAGGCGCACGGCTTCACCCGGCGCTTCCAGGCCGCGAACGAATCCAACAATCTGGCAGCAATGCATGAAGCAGCCGAACAGCTGCATGACTGGACGGCAAGGAGGCTCGGTGAACGTCGATGAAGTGGAGGCCCTGGCGAACGCGATCAGGGAAGAAGTGGCGAAAGCGATCACCGGCCAGCATGACACGGTCGACCTGATGCTGACGGCGCTGTTTGCCGGCGGCCATATCCTGCTCGAAGGCCCGCCGGGCACCGCCAAGACGATGACGGCGCGCTGCTTCGCGCAGGCGCTGGGCGTCGCCTATGGCCGCATCCAGTTCACGCCCGACCTGATGCCCGGCGACATCGTCGGCGCCAACATCTACAATTTCCAGACCGGGCAGTTCACGCTGACGCGCGGCCCGATCTTCTGTGACCTTTTGCTCGCCGACGAAATCAACCGCACGCCGCCGAAGACGCAGGCCGCCCTGCTCGAAGCCATGCAGGAACACGCCGTCACCTTCGACGGCACGACGCATTCGCTCGGGCAGAATTTCATGGTGGTGGCAACGCAGAACCCGATCGAGCATCAGGGTGTCTATCCGCTGCCCGAGGCTCAGCTCGACCGCTTCCTGTTCAAGCATCGGGTGAGCTATCCGGACCTTGCGGAAGAGCGCGCCATCATCGTCAACCACGGCGGTGGATCGGCCTCGCACGACATAGGGCAATACGGCATCAGGGCGCAGACCGACCGCAAGACGCTCGAAGCCGCACTTGCCACCGTCGGCGACGTCACGCTGGTCGGCGATGTCGTCGGCTATATCGCGGCACTTGTGCGCGGCACGCGCGAAAGCCCTGACCTGGAGGTGGGCGCCAGCCCTCGCGCGGGCGCCATGCTGGCGAGAGCCGCGCGCGCCAGGGCGGCGCTCGACGGCCGCAACTACGTTATCCCGGACGACGTCAAGGCTCTGGCCGTGCCGGCGCTGCGCCACCGCGTCGTGCTGTCGCCGGCCGCTCAGATCGACGGGTGGCTGGTCGAGCAGATCGTCTCCGACCTCGTCGACCATACGGAAGCGCCGCGTTGATCTATCCGAGCGGTCGATCGGTCTGGGCAGCGGCGGCGGGGGCGATCCCCGCCTTCCTGATCGCGCTCGCGCTGCCTTCTGTCTGGTATCTTGGCCTGTTGTGGATCTGCGTTCTGCTTGCCTTCCTGGCGGTGGATGCGGCCGCGGGCAGAGGCCGCGCCTCGCTCGATGCGGTGCTGACGGCGCCGCCCCAGGTGGGCGTCGGCGGTCGCTTCACGTTGCACATCGCGGCCGGTGTCGGGGCAAAGTTGCGGCGCCTGCAGGCGCGCATCGGGCATGATCAGCGGGTTCAGCCGGTCGCCGGCACAGGCGGCGCGCTGCCGGCCAATGGCGGCACGCTCGATCTCGAATTCGAGGCTATCCGCCGCGGCATCGCCAGTTTCGACCGGCTGTGGCTGCGCTGGCAGGGCCCGTTTGGGTTGGTTTGGAACCAGGTCATGTTGCCGGTCGAGCGCAAGGTCGCGGTGCTGCCCAATGTCAACAGCGCGCGCGACGAGGCAATCACGCTCTTGCAGCGTTCGGCCCTTGCCGACGGCCACGCCCAGAAGCGCGCTGGACAGGGCCGCGAATTCGAGGCGCTGAAAGACTACCAGCCCGGCATGGGCCGGCGCATGATCGACTGGAAGCGCAGCGCCCGCCACGGCAAGCTTCTTGCGCGCGAGTTC
>NZ_RZSA01001187.1:0-1802 GCF_003998075.1 Mesorhizobium sp. M2A.F.Ca.ET.037.01.1.1
ATGCCCCGGGCGTCGAGCGCGGCAAACAGTTCCGGCGTGAAATGCAGCCCGGCGGTGGGGGCAGCGACCGCGCCCTCTTCCCTGGCATAGATGGTCTGGTAGTCGGCGCGGTCGCGCTCGTCATCGTCGCGCTTCGAGGCGATATAGGGCGGCAGCGGAATGTGGCCGACGGCATGCAGCGCCTCATCGAGGAACGGCCCGGAAAGGTCGAAACCGAGCAGCGCCTCGCCAGCCTCGCCCTTTTCGAGCACCGTCGCGTCAAGCTGGCCGAGGAAGCAGGAACTGCCGTCATGACCGAAATGGATGCGGTCGCCGGCGGCGATGCGCTTGCCCGGCCGCATGAAAGCCTGCCAGCGGTCCGGCGCCACGCGCATATGCAGCGTCGCCTCGACCTGCGCCACCGCCTCGCCGCGCTTGCGCATGCCTTTGAGCTGCGCCGGGATGACCTTGGTGTCGTTGAACACCAGCACGTCGCCTTGCCTTAGCAGCGAAGGCAGGTCGCAGACGACGCGATCCTGCAATGGTTCGCCCGGCTCGACGACCAGCAGTCTGGCGCTGTCGCGCGGTTCCACCGGACGAAGCGCGATGCGCTCCTCCGGCAGCTCGAAGTCGAACAGGTCGACACGCATCAGAAAAGCCGGATGAGCAGCGCCCGGGCGAGCAGCATTACCGCGCCGGCGACGCGGCCAAGCGAGATTTCGCGTACCGCCACGCCAAGGAAGCCGACGCGGTCGATCAGCATGCCGGCGAGCAACTGCCCGGCGACCAGGAAGGCCATGAGAGCCGCAGCGCCGATGCGCGGCGTGAGAATGGTGGAGAGCGTGACATAGAAGCCGCCGAGCATGCCGCCGGCGATGAACAGCCAGGGCGCAGGCGCCTTCCAGTCGAGCGAAATGCCCTGCAGCCTCACCACCGCGAGGGCAATGATGCCAAGGACGATGGCGCCCGACAGGAACGAGAACGCCGCGGCGGCCACGGGAAGGCCGAGGCCGCGCGCCAGTTGCGAATTGATCGGCGCCTGGATGGCGATGAAGGCGCCGGACAGGATGCCGAGCAGGGACCAGACTGCGCCCATCATCGTTATGCCCTTACTTGACGTCGGCCGCGACCTTCAGCGACACGATCTTGTCGGGATCCTGCACCGGCTCGCCGCGCTTGATCTTGTCGACATTTTCCATGCCCTCGATGACCTGGCCCCACACCGTGTACTGGCGGTTGAGGAAGGCGGCATCGTCGAAGCAGATGAAGAACTGCGAATTCGCTGAGTTCGGGTTCTGCGCCCGAGCCATCGAGCAGGCGCCGCGGCCATGATTGGCATTGGAGAACTCGGCCTTGAGGTCCGGCTTGTCGGACCCGCCCATGCCCGCGCGCGACGGCGCATAGGTCGGCTTCGAGGAGTTGCCGAACTTGACGTCGCCGGTCTGCGCCATGAAGCCGTCGATGACGCGGTGGAACACGACGCCGTCATAGGCGCCCTCACGCGCCAGTTCCTTGATGCGGGCGACGTGGCCGGGGGCCAGTTCGGGATACATTTCGATGACGACCTTGCCCTTGGTCGTTTCCATGATCAGCGCGTTCTCGCGATCCTTGATCTCAGCCATGTCAGAAATCCTTTTTGAAAATTGAGGGGTTTATTTGCCGTCGGCGGCGATGCGAACCTTGATCATGCGGTCGGGGTCGCTGACCGTGCCGTTGTCGGCCTCGTCGCCCTTCTTGATCTTGTCGACGAGGTCCATGCCGCCGACCACCTTGCCGACGATGGTGTACTGGCCGTCGAGGTTCGGCGCCGGCGCGAACATGAT
>NZ_RZSA01001188.1:0-1792 GCF_003998075.1 Mesorhizobium sp. M2A.F.Ca.ET.037.01.1.1
TGCCGCGCACCGCTGCCGGCAAGGCCGAAGACGCGACCTCGGCCTTCATATTAAAGTCGACGGCGCCGTCGCCCAGCGATACCCGGCCGGCAACCTGGCTGTTGAGCGCATCGCTGGTCAGCGAGCCGCTGTCGACGGCGACCGAATCTGGAGCCAGCCGGCCATTGACCTTGGCGACCACCTTGCCGGCGATCAGCGGTGCGATCAACGGATTGTCGAGGCCGATCCTGTCCAGCGAGACCGTGCCGGAGACCGGGCCTGCCCGTCCCTTGAGGTCGAAGGCATCCGAATGCAGCGCCAGGGTGAGACCATCCACCTTCCCCTGGCTGGCGACGATGGACGGCAGGATGGCGGACACATCGAGCCGCGCTTGCGTGCTTTCGCCCGCCATCTTTGCCGACAAGGACTGGACTTCGATCTTGACCGGGCTGTCTGCGCGGCCGAGCGTCAACGGCAGGCTAGGCCCCGATGATAAAAGGTCGAGGGAGAAGTCGCTGGCGCCGTTGGGATTGAGGGTGCCGGCGGCCTTGCCTGAAATCTTGTCGCCCGAAAGCGTGGCGTGGTCCAGGGCGACGCCGCCCGCCAGCGTGTAGCTGCCAGCAGCATTGAGATCCAGCGGCCCGAGCCCCGCCTGCCGGGTCTGGCTGGTCTCGGCGCCCGCCACCTTGGCGTTGAACTGAACGTCGGGGTTGGACGATGGACCCGTGACGTGCGCGGTGCCCTCAAGCGTTCCGGCCCCGTCGAGGCCGGGCACGAAATCATTGCCGAGCGCCACCGGCAGGTTGGCGAGATTGGCCGTCAGGTCCAGGGTCTCACCGGCGCTGCCGGAAACCGTCGCCGAGCCGCCGCCGAGGTTGAGCGCGAGCTTCTCGATTGTCGTCACGCCATTGGCGATGGAAAGGCGGGATGGCTCGGCGATGGCCGCCTTGATGCCGCGCACCGTCGCCTCGCCGGACGTGATTTCCACGCTTGTCGTGCCGTCGGCGATCTTTACCCGCCCGGTGGCGGTGGCCGGAATGCCGGACGCCGTGGCGCCGCCGGTAAAGTTGGTCCAGTCGCCATCGCGCTTCAAATCGATGCCGATGCCGCTGATGACCGTGCCGCCGGAGGTCACATTGTCGGCCTTGATCGTGCCCGAGATCGCCGGCCCCTTGAGATAGTTTGCGATCAGCGCGTTGACGGTGATGGCTTTCGCCGCCAGGTCGCCCCGCGCGATCGAGGTGCTGGCCGCATTGATAGTGACGGTCGGCGCCTCGCCCTCCTTGGCAAAGACGATCGTGCCGTTGATGTCGCCTGTGGCGGTCTGGTTTGCCAGCGCGGCGAGCGGCCCGATATCGGGCACGGCAAGCGTCAGCGTGCCGAGCGGCAGGAACTTGTCGTCGAGCGCGAGATCACCCGACACCTTGTTGTCGCCGAGCGCCAGGCTGAGCCCTTTGATCGAACGCTTGCCGTCGGCGGTCACCAGCGAAGCCTCGATGTCGAGCGCCTGCCCCTCGGCATTGCCGGTCAGCGAGATATCGGCGGTCGGATTGGCGACATCGGCCTTGCCCTTGGCCGAGAGCTTGATGTCCTTCACGGTGCGGCCCGCCGCCGTCAGGCTGGTGCTGTCTGCCGACACGGTGAAATCCGGCGCCAGACGCGGACCGCTTGCGCTCAGAGCGAAGTTGACCCCGCCCGCAAGCGGTGTGCCGGCAAGCGACGACAGCGGCGAGACGTCGCCCAACGTGCCCTTGACGCTGGCCTGGAGGTCCGATCCCTGCATGCTGCCGGTGCCGCTGGCGCTGAGCGAGCC
>NZ_RZSA01001189.1:0-1792 GCF_003998075.1 Mesorhizobium sp. M2A.F.Ca.ET.037.01.1.1
GGTGATCGGCGACAGACCGATGCCGGCGCTGGTTTATCGCCATCACGAGCACCTGATCACGCTGGTCGCCGCACCCCGGCAGAACGAGGCCAAATCGATGCCGGTGGCGGACGACTTGTCGGCAGGCGGCTTCCTCCTGGTCCACTGGACCGACGATGCCTTCTCCTATTGGGCGATCTCGGATGCCGAACGCCCGGCGCTCGACGATTTCGTCGCCCGCTTCCGGGCCGCGGTCATCGCCAATCCGGCCGCGGGAAGCCCGGGCTAGGGAAACGAAACCTTTTATCGCCGCTATTTCTGAGGCCGATAGTCCGTTTGGCTGGATGAGCGAAGGCAGGTGCCTGTCCAAGATGATCGCGCCAAAGCACTTGCCCCGTTGCGCCGGCCCCAAGGCGCGTAAGTAGATAGGTCAAGGTCGACTTTGGTATGTTATAAACGCTCCATTCTCGGGGCGGATACGGGGCAATGGATCAGGAAAGACTTCTAGCCGCAGTCCTCCTAGCTGATGTCGTGGGCAGCACGCCGCTCTATGAGCGCATCGGCGACGATGCCGCCCTGCGGCAGGTCTCGGATTGCCTCGACGCGATACGCGCGATCGTCGCCGAGCACGGCGGTGACTTCATTTACTCGAAGGGCGATGACGTGCTCAGTCTGTTCGAGAGCTCGGAGGCGGCGCTGAGGGCCGTCTGCCAAATCAACAGCCAACTGACGAGAGGGCCGTTGAGCGCCCGGATCGGATTGCATTTCGGGGCGGTTATTCGCGCGCGCGGCGCGGTATTCGGCGATGTTGTCAATGTCACCGCAAGGCTGTCCACTACGGCCAATCCGGGGGAGGTGCTGATCAGCCAGAGCTTCTTCGAAGCGCTTTCGGCTGGCAGCCGCAGCGCCTTGCGGCTCCTCGACAAAATGGCGTTCAAGGGCAAGCAGGAACTCTTCGATGTCTATACGCTGCGGAGCGACGATGGGGTCCCCAGCACGAACGTCACCAGCCGGGGCACCATTATCGAAAGGCGCTCCGCGCCGCCGCGGCAGATCAATCTGGTCATCCGCTATGGAGATCAGTTGGGGTCCTGCCGAAACAATGAATTCGTGACGATCGGCCGATCTCCGGAATGCGATATCGTCGTCCAGCGGCCCTGGGTCTCAAGGCACCACGCGACCTTCACCATTTCGAATGGCAAGGCACGGCTTGTCGAGCGGAGCTCGTCAGGCACATTTGTGTCGATGGGACCCGGCCAGGAAGAAGTATTCGTACGCCGCGAAGATATTCTCCTCTTCGGCTCCGGCGTCATCTCGCCTGGACGCAGATCGTCCCTCCGCGACGCCCAGGTCCTGCACTACGAAATTGTCTCAGGCTGATCTGGCCGGTTGGGCAGGACCGCCGCACCAAGTTTCATCAGCCGCTTGATAGTCACCTTCAACGCGCCGCTTCCGGCAGGATCGCGGTCGACATTTCGGGCAAGGTCTGCCCGCCGTCTACGATGATACTTTGGCCGGTGATGTAAGCCGCTTCATCGGAAGCGAGAAAACGCACCGCGTGGGCAACGTCCTGCGGTGTGCCGAGACGGCGAAGCGGCACGGCGGCGCATTGTGCATCCACGAAACTTTGTGACTGATGCTCCATCACGCCCTCTGTCAGGATGTTGCCCGGCTCAACGGCATTCAGCGTAACGTTCCAAGGCGCAAATTCGAGGGCCGCCGTGCGCATGAAGCCCAGAATTCCTGCCTTGCTAGCCGCATAGTGAGAATACCCAGGAGAAGATACGCGCGCACCCGTTATTGAGGACAAAAA